>NZ_JBFUIC010000097.1:0-17093 GCF_056402075.1 Pseudomonas sp. P4_C3 | reverse complement strand
GCGCAGGCGTCGGGCCGCTGGCCGCAAACGCCAGCGGATTGAGGAATGCCTGAATCAGGCCGATATCGCTCGAGACGAAGTTGGGGTCCAGCCGGTCGATGGTCTCGGTCAGCATCGAGTGGCCGAGGCGGTAGACCGCGTGCGCGAACTCGGCGACGATCGCCGGGTCGATCTCGGTTTGATAATTTTGGTGTTCGCCAAGGAAGGGATCGATGTTCGGCTGAATGGTACGCGCGAACTCTTCGAACACCAGGTGCTGGTACTGCATCTCGGTACCGAATTTCGCCGCCTGGAACAGGCGCTCTCCGTTCCAGTGCAAGGCAGCGATCTCAGCCGCGGTTGTTGGCAACACCAACAATTGGGCATCGGGCATCAGCCACTGGTTCAGGAAGTTGACATCGTTGGAGGCGAYGGCCACATCCTTGGTGTGCTGGACCAGACGGTTGTGCTCCGAGTGGAAGATGGAGTGGACGGTGGTCAGGCCAATGTTCTCGTTGACCCGGCCGTCGCCGGCGATGTAGTGCGCGTCGAGCAGTTCATTGTCATAGAAGCCCGGCGCAGGCGTACCGCCAACGACATTGTCCGCATCGGCCGTCAGTGGCGCACCGGTCTGGCTGTCCACCGGAACGGCGTTATGGGCGACATCGATGAGGAACTGGTGGCCGGTGCGCACGGCATTGACCAGGCTGATCGGCGCAGCAGGATTACCCTCGACGAGAACATCATCGGCGGTATCAGCAATACCATCCGGGCCCCTCATCATGACCATCGGGAAGCCGTTCGGGCCCTTGATGAAATTGCCGTAGGCGTCGGTGGCGAGCAGCGGCACGTTGTCGAAGTCGGCATCAGTGAGGTTGATCCCGAGCAGGTCATGAGCTTGCGCCTTGACCACTTTCCAGGTAGCCATCCCACCGATTTCGACGTCGTCGGCAGTGCCGAACAGGCCATCGGCGCCCAAGTCACGATTGGTGATCAGCTTGCCGGTCGCCACCGGCTCGCCGGCGGCATTGAACTCGTAGGCGCGCAGGAACACCTGGTGCGAGGGATGCGAGGTATAGGTCTGGTTCTGGTCGACGAACGGCGTGGTGGTGTTTGCAGCCTCGTGAATGTCGTCGGCGGTGCCCAGGATGCCATCGGGCCCAGGCAGGTTGGTGGCGCGCGTCAACACCATGAAGTTGGTCGGGCTRCCCGGMACGAASAGCGGRTCGTCYGGCTGCARMGGGATGAACACCGTGCCGCTGCCGCCCTTGGTCACCAGGTCGAGGCCGTGGTCGAAGAACTGACCGAAGAAGGTCATCCAGGTATTGAACGGTGCGGACAGGCCCGCGTCCGGCGCCTCGTTAGGCATGAAAAAGGTCTGGAACGTCGTGCCGTCGGTACGGGTTCCAGTAACGACCTGCGCACCGTCCTTCAAGACATCGTCAACCGTGCCGAGGATGCCATCCGGACCGGGATCGAACGTGGCCGCGATCGCTGCCGGGTTGTTGGCGGTGTTGTCGGCGACCAGATTGCTGATGGTGCGAGGCTGCGAGTCGGTCACCAGGCCGCTGGTCTGGGCGTAAGAGGTGCCCGCCTCCGCCGTATCGAACTGTGCCGGAACCAGTCGCGGGAAGACCGTGTCGGCTGCACCGAACTCGTTCTGACCCGCCACCAGGTGGTTGAACGACCCGTCGACCGTGCGCAGGCCCAAAGGCATCCGTGCATTCGGCAGCATGCTGAGGAGATCCTCACCGGCCGCATTCCTTTCCGAGATCAGAATCTGATCGAGAATGAACTGCAGATCGGCCCGGATATAGTGCACACCGGTGCTGGCGACCGGAGTCTCGACCGGCAGCGGGGCTGCCGGTGGCGGAGCAACGCCGGCTACGACCGCTGCGGTTGGAGCAGAGAACGCCGTCTCAAGCACGCCATTTTCATCCTTATAGACGGCCCTGACGCGCAATTCCAGCCCGGCGAGATCCGGGGTCACCCTGAAGGTCGGCCCGGTTATGTGCGCCAATGCTGCGCCCCCGTCCGCAATACGGGTGATGTCCTGAAAGACGCCCGTACCCGGGACTGCTTCGAACTGCCAGTAGAAGGCGATCGGTCCGGTGATGGCACCGCCGGCGTTGTCGGCATCGGTCACGCCGGCAGCCGACACCCTCAGCAACTGACCCGTGGTCGGCGTAGCGTCCGGGGTGTTGCTGGCAGCATCGAGTATGGTCAGCAAGCCCAGCGGGTCGTTGTTGAGCCCGACCCCGCCAGGCAGGGTGAGCGACTGATCGTTGAACTGCAGCCGCTCGATATTGGTCAGGCGGTCGGTGCCGTCGCGACCGACGACGCTGTCGACCACGGTGGTCACGCCGCCCACAGTGGTGACGGTATAGTCGAGCTGGTTGCCAGTGAACAAGGCCGTGTCGAAGGCGGGGGCCTCCGTCAGGATCTCGCGGACGATGACCAACTGACCGGGGTTGAAGGTACCATCGAGCATGAACGGGATCATGGGCTCCATGCTGTCGAAGGTGGCGATCTCCGGCCCGGTTCCGTCAAGGTTCTGGCGCACGCTGATGCGCACATTCAGCCACATGTCGCCGTCGATCAGGTCGTCACCGCCGCGGCCTTCGATGATGTCGCTGCCACCACCGCCGAGGAGGATGTTGCCCGCGCCGAACTGATCGTCTGCCGTGCCCACGATACCGTCCGGGCCGGCTGCAGCCGCGCCAAGAAACGCCCGCAGACCGGCGACGAGGTCAATATTGGTGAGCACGCTGCCTTGGACACCGGCAGCGGCGATCGCGAGCGCGTCGGCATCATCGCCGGTCAACATGTCGCTGAACGCCGACCCCGACAGACCTTCCACCTGGGCGAACTTGGTATGCACGCCTGCAACTGAAGGCGACAGGGCCGATTGTTCGAAGACGATGCGGCTCATGTCCACAGTCACGCCGTAATGATCATCCTTGTAGGTGGCCCAGTCGAAACCGGACATGCCCAACATCTTGTCCGGGCCCTCACTGCCGATGAAGATGTCATCGCCGCCTTCACCGATCATTTCATCGAAGCCGCCGTCACCGCTGAAGACGTCGTTGCCGTCGGTCAACTTTGCCAGCAAAGCCGGTGGCAGGTTACCGGTGAAATTGTCGCCGGGGGCGCCGTCCTGGGTCCCGACCTGGATCCAGTCGTCGCCATCGCCGCCCATCATTTGTGCGTTCAGCCGGCTGCCGAGCATGAAGTCATTGCCAGCGCCGGCGAAGACCTCCGTAAAGTCCTCGCCGGTGACGATGAAATCGTTGCCGTCACCGCCGAGGATGATATTGGTGCCGTTGCCGCCGTGGATGACGTCGTTGCCGGCCTCTCCGTGGATGACGTCGTCGCCGCCCATGTCGGTGATGATGTCATCGCCATCGCCACCCTCGATCTCGTCGTTGCCATAGCCGCCTTCGAGGCGATCATTGCCGGCGTCGCCCCAGAGCGTGTCGTCGCCGTCGCCAGAGACGAGAATGTCATTGCCGGCCGTGCCACCGAGCACCACATGGTCTTCGCCGRTGTACTGCAGGTAGTTGGTATCGGGACCGACCGTGTTGGGGTTGTCGCGGATGACCAGCGGCGTGATCACGACCCCGTTGATCATGATGCCGCCAGTGGGATCGGTGTTGCCAGGCAGGTCGTCGGCGGTGCCCACAATGCCGTCCAGACCGGCAATCACGCTCGAGTTGAACTGCCTGGTCGGGTCGACCTCAAGGGTAAAGGTCGGGGTCGAGAAGATGAGCGCCGGGAGATGGGTCGCGTCGGTGTTGAGCATCACCATCTTGGCGAACGAGTTGTTCTCGAGCTCGCTCAGGAAGTTGAGTCCCTGGGTGCGGTGCAGGTAGTAGAGCCGGTCGCCGTTCTGCAGCTTCTCGAGCTGGTCCTCGAAGACGAAGTTGAAGGTCGAGCCGAGCATGCCGCCGAATGGCATTTTTTCCTCGGCCAGGCCGCCGATCCAGAAGTCGATGGCATCAACGCCGGTAATGGTTGCCCCATTTGCCAGGTTGGCATAGACGCCGGTGCTGTTGAGGAAGTCCAGGCGATCCGCCGGCTCACCAACGCCGCCCAACACCAGGAGCGTGGCCGCTGCGCGTTTCGCGTCGAGCGTGGTGGCGCTGGTAATGGAGGCGTGCGTGCCGTAGGCGGCGATGAAGTTGATCAGCGATTCCGGGTGCTTCAGGTGTTGCACCAAATCGACCCAGCTGGTGTAGGGCTTCAGCTGGTTGTCGCCGGTGCCGGCGTAGAATTCACGGCGCGCCGCGTTCAAGGACGGGATGCCGGTATCGCGGCCGCGCGCGATGTTGAGGGCGGGCAGGTCGAGCGGCAGGCCCAGCAAGTTGTTGCGCACCGCTTCGGTGACGAACTCATCGATCTCGTTGCCGACCTGGCGCGTCAAGCCGCGGACGATGGCGCCGGCCGCCTGCGCAGGCGTCGGGCCGCTGGCCGCAAACGCCAGCGGGTTGAGGAAGGCCTGAATCAGGCCGATCTCGCTGGAGACGAAGTTGGGGTCCAGCCGGTCAATGGTCTCGGTTAGCATCGAGTGGCCGAAGCGAAAGACCGTGTGCGCGAACTCGGCGACGATCGACGGGTCGATCGTGTCATCGAAGTCAATGAAGGCATCGACCTGCGGTTGAATGGTGCGCGCGAACTCTTCGAACACCAGGTGTTGATACTGCATCTCGGTGCCGAATTTCGCCGCCTGGAACAGGCGCTCACCGTTCCAGTTCAAGGTCGACAGATCAGCAGGAACAGACGTGACGGGCGTCAGCAGCCACTGGTTCAGGAACGTCAGGTCGCCGGCGGCCGTTGAGGCGAGGACCGTGTCCTTGGTCTGCTGGACCAGCCGGTTGTGCTCGGAGTGGAAGATGGAGTGGACGGTGGTCAGGCCGATGTTCTCGTTGACCCGGCCGTCGCCGGCGATGTAGTGCGCGTCGAGCAGCTCGTTGTCGTAGAAGCCTGCGGCCACCGGGCCGCCGGCAACGAGGTCGGCATCGGCCGTCAGTGGCGTACCGGTCTGGCTGTCCACCGGGCTGGCATTGTGCGCAATGTCGATGAGGAACTGGTGACCGGTGCGGATCGCCAGCGATGCGTCGATCGGCGCCAGCGGATTGCCCTCGACCAAGCCGGTCGCGGTCACTATCTGCGCAAAGCCGTTCGCCCCCCGAATGAAGTTGCCGTATGGGTCGGTCGCCAACAGCGGCAGGTCGAGGACGTCGAGATCGTCGAGCTCAATGCCAAGAATGTCGCGCGCCTGCGCCTTCACCACTTTCCAGGTGGCCATCCCGCCGATTTCAACGTCGTCGGCAGTGCCGAACAGGCCATCGGCGCCCAGGTCACGATTGGTGATCAGCTCGCCGGTCGCCACCGGCTTGCCGGCGGCATCGAATTCATAGGCGCGCAGGAACACCTGGTGCGAGGGATGCGAGCTGTAGGTCTGGTTCTGGTCGACGAACGGCGTGGTAGTGTTTGAAGCGTCGTGGATGTCGTCGGCAGTGCCAAGGATGCCATCGGGCCCGGGCAGGTTGGTGGCCCGCGTCAACACCATGAAGTTGGTCGGGCTTCCCGGGACGAACAGCGGATCGTCCGGCTGCAGCGGGATGAACACCGTGCCGCTGCCGCCCTTGGTCACCAAGTCGAGGCCGTGGTCGAAGAACTGACCGAAGAAGGTCATCCACGAGTTGAACGGCGCGGACAGGCCCGCGTCCGGCGCCTCGTTAGGCATGAAAAAGGTCTGGAAAGTCGTGCCGTCGGTACGGGTTCCAGTAACGACCTGCGCACCGTCCTTCAAGACATCGTCAACCGTGCCGAGGATGCCATCCAGACCGGGATCGAACGTGGCCGCGACCGCCGCCGGGTTGTTGGCGGTATCGTCGACGATCAGGTTGCTGATGGTGCGTGGCTGCGAGTCGATCACCAGGCCGCTGGTCTGGGTGTAAGAGGTGCCCGCCTCAGCCGGGAGGAAGACTGGAGTGGTCAAGCGCGGGAAAAAGTTGTCGGCTGCGCCGAACTCGCTCTGACCCAGTCTCAGGTTGTTAAAGGTCCCGTCGACCGTACGCAGACCGAAAGCAAATTCCGGGCTCGGTATCAGGCTGGCGAGCGACTGGCCGGCCGAGTTTGCTTCCGCGATGAAAATCTGCTGGAGAACGAACTCAAGATCGGATTGATTAAAGTTGGCCATTTTGGATTGCCCTCGATCTGTCTGGGTAAAGGCACGGGACGAGAAAATCCTCCCGCGCCAAGTCAAGTGCTGGCTTGCGCAGTGCGTTGGTTATGTTTTTTAGCGAGAGCTCTGGCGTTACCCGAGACCCGGGATACCCGTCTGGAATTCGCGAAATGAATTGCTCGCCGGGCGATCAGGCAGAGCGGATTCGAGCCCTGGGCGGGCCATGGAATCTGGAAGTGAAGGCGAACGTCCTGGACAACCCCTTCCCTCTGCAAAAGAACGGAATGATCGACATGATTCGGCTCCTCTCAGGAGAATCACCGCGCCTTGCGTTGCCAAAGCAATGGCAAGCTTCAGGCGGGCGGGCCACCCGATAACTAAGACTAAAGTTCCATAGCAAATTTTTGTCAATATTACGTCGTTAAAACAGACGACTGGTGCTGAGCCTCACAACTAGCTGTTTTTAAAAGACATATAGAAAGTTGAGTGCAGGTATAGAGCAAAATGTTATTTCGAACTGTTTCGCCGCCACCTACGCTGCTGCATAAGGGAGCAACGCAGCGATTTCGGAAGACTCGCCACCCATAGAGCGACCAGCCTGCGTGCCCATAAGCTGTTTACGGGACTACATTTACTGTTACCTGTTGCGCCACCAGGGCAACCGGCTATTCGAAGTGGGAGGACAAAAATGCCCAAGCAGTCGAGCATCCGTTCCGAACTGGCCGACGCGCTCTTTCGCATGCGCCGCAGTTTTTATTCGCTGGCAGCGTTCAGCGGCGTCATAAACGTCATGATGTTGACGCCAGCCGTTTATATGCTGCAGGTCTATGATCGAGCCCTGGTCAGTCGCAACGTCACGACGCTGGCGATGTTGACTGTGCTGGTGGTAGGTCTGTTCTTGCTGATGTCTACGCTGGAAATGGTCCGCACCCGCGTGCTGATCCGGGTCGGCAACTGCCTCGACATGGACCTCAACCAGCGCATTTTCACCGCTGCATTCGAGCGCAACCTGAGCCGCGCCGGAGGTAATCCGGCCCAGGCCCTGCAAGATCTCGCTCAGGTTCGTCAGTTCGTCACCGGCAATTCCCTGTTCGCTTTCTTCGATGCACCGTGGACGCCGATCTACCTGCTGGTCGCCTATCTGATCCACCCATTGCTCGGACTGCTCACGCTGATCGGCTCGCTGATTCTGATGGGCCTGGCTTATCTCACTGAAAAGGCGACGCAGAAGCCGCTGTCCGAAGCCAATCAGGCCGCCCTCTCCTCCGCCCTGTACGCCAACAACAACCTGCGCAATGCCGAGGTCATCGAGGCCATGGGCATGCTGCCGTCGATCAGCAAGCGCTGGTTCCAAAGCCATTTACGCATTCTGGAAATGCAGACCCTGGCCTCCGACCGCGCCGCCTTGATCAGCAGCACCGGGCGCTTCGTGCGCATCACTTTGCAGTCGCTGATCCTCGGCGCCGGCGCACTGCTGGCGATCGAAGGCAAGATCACCCCGGGGATGATGATTGCCTGCTCGATCCTCACCGGTCGCGCATTGGGTCCGGTGGAACAGGTCATCGCGTCGTGGAAGCAACTGCTCGGCTGCCGTTCGGCCTGGGGCCGGCTCAACGAGATGCTGCATGACTATCCGCGCCGGCCACCGAGCATGTCGCTGCAGCGGCCGCAGGGGATGGTTGCGGTGGAGAATGTGTATGCCGGCGCCCCCGGTACCAACAACACGATTCTGCGTGGGGTGGGCTTCAGCCTTGTCCCTGGCGAAAGCCTTGGCATTATCGGCCCATCCGCCTCGGGCAAATCCACTCTCGCCCGCCTGCTGGTTGGCGTCTGGCCGGCGCAGGCTGGCAAAGTGCGCCTGGACGGCGCGGACATATTCACCTGGAACAAGGGCGAACTTGGCCCCTGGCTCGGCTACCTGCCACAGGACGTTGAGCTGTTCGAGGGCAACATCGCCGACAATATTGCGCGTTTTGGCGAAGTAGACAGCGAAGCGGTCATCCGCGCCGCCAAGATCACTGGCGTGCACGAGATGATCCTGCGTTTTCCGCAGGGTTATGACACCCGTCTGGGCACCGATGGCAGCCCGCTTTCCGGTGGCCAGAAGCAGCGCATCGCCTTGGCCCGCGCGCTGTATGGCGAGCCCAATCTGATCGTGCTGGATGAGCCGAACGCCAACCTCGACGACGTCGGCGAAAAGGCCCTGGTCGATGCGTTGGCCGAACTCAAGGGCCGCGGCGCCACCGTCATTCTGATTTCCCACCGTCCCAACGTACTCTGCGCCGTCGATAAGGTGCTGATGCTGCGCGACGGCGGCGTGCAGATGCTTGGTACGCGCGATGAAGTATTCGCAGCGCTGCGCAAGGCCAGTGTGATGCCGGCAGGCGCGTCGACCCCTCTGGCCTCCGTCAAAGCACGGGAGTGACCGATCATGCAAATGAGCCAACACACCGAGATGATCAAAGCCGATACCCGGAGCATGGTAGATCTGGACGTCGGTAAACCCGCGCGATGGGGCGTGTGGCTGGTGCTCGCCGGCTTCGGCGGCTTCCTCCTGTGGTCCTGGCTGGCGCCGCTGGATGCCGGCGTGGTCGCGACAGGCACGGTCAAGGTCACCAACAATCGCAAAGCCGTGCAGCATCTGAGTGGCGGTACCGTGGAGGCCATTCTCGTTCGCGAAGGCGATTTAGTGACAAAAGGCCAGGAGGTGGTCCGCCTCGACTCGTTGCGTGCCGTTGCCGAAGAGGGTGCGGTCAGCGCCCAGTACATCGTCAGCAAGACGGTGGAGAACCGCCTGGAAGCGGAACGTGACGGTCGCGATGTGGTGAACTTCGATCCCGAGATGCTCACGCGCTTCAAGGGTGATCACCGCCTGGAGGCCGCCATGGACCTGCAACAGCGCCTGCTGGACACCCGGCGCGCCGGACTCGCTGGCGAAATCAGCATCCTGCAGGAAAACCTGGCAGCCTCGGCAGTGCAGCTCAAGGGCCTGCAGCAGGTCTATAGCGCCCGCGCCTCGCAGATCAGCTTCCTCAACCAGGAACTGCAAGGCACCCGCGTGTTGACGGCCGAAGGCTATGTGCCGCGCAACCGCCTGCTTGAGCTGGAACGCAGCAATGCCGACCTCTCCGCCGGCCAGGCCGAGAACCTCAACAACATCGCCCGCATACGTAGCCAGACCACCGAAATCAAGCTGCGCATCCTGCAGCGCCAGCACGATTACCTGAAGGAAGTCGAATCGCAGCTGACTGAAACCGCCAAGGAAAACACCACCCTGGCCGACCGCTTGCGCTCGCTCGACTATGAAGTGACCCACACGGTGATTCGTTCGCCGATCGATGGCATGGTCCAGGGCCTGAGCATTGCCACCGTCGGCGGGATCATTCAGCCCGGCTTCAAGATCATGGAAATCGTTCCGCTCAACGAACCGTTGCAGGTCGACGCGATGATTCCCGTGCAGGCTATCGACAAGATGGTCCCCGGCCTGCCCGTGGACATTTCCTTCCCGGCTTTCAACCATGCCAGGACGCCAAACATCCCCGGCCGCGTGAAGACCATTTCCGCCGACCGGCTGATGGACGAGGAAAGCAAGCAACCGTTCTATCTGGCTCAGGTGGAGGTCACGCCCGATGGCATGGGCCTGCTTGGCAGCAACCACATTCGCCCCGGCATGCCCGCCAGCGTCACCATCAAGACTGGCGAGCGCAACATGATCAGCTATCTTCTAAAACCAATGCTTGATCGTGTGGACAGCTCATTCAAGGAACAATGAGATGGAATGTCGTTGCCTGCTCTTCTGCCTGCTGGGGCTGTCCCTGCCGGCTGGTGCCATGGACCTCAAACAAGCCTGGGATCTGTTGCAGTTCCAGGGCCCTATCTACCAAGCCTCCGTGCATGAAAAAGAGGCTGGCGAGGAAAACCGCGCCATCGGCAAGGCCGGTCTGCTACCGCAGATCAATGCCTCGGGTTACCACAACAAGGTCAATGGCTCCCAAAGCCAGAGCGGCATCGACAGAGATCTCCATTACGACTCAAAGGGCGCTAACGTGCGCCTGCGCCAACCGCTGTTCAACAAACAGAAGATGGCCGAATACCGCCAGGGTCAGCAGCGTGCCGACTACAGCAACGCGGTGTTCGATGCCAAGACCCAGGACGCCGCGGTGCGCTTGTCCGAAAGCTATTTCGATGTGCTCCTGGCCAGCGAAACCATCGTCTTGGCCAAGTCCAAGCTGACCGCCTTCGAAGAGCAACTCGCTTCGGCGAAGCGGCGCATGGAGCTGGGGGCCGGCACCGTCACCGACATCGACGAGTCGACCGCTCGCCGCGACCTCGCCGAAGCCGAGCTGATCGAAGCGCAGGACAACCTGATCAACGCGCGCCGCAAGCTCGAGGAATATATCGGTGAAACCCCCGAGTCAGTGACCACCTTGCGCCCGAGCTTCGATACACCACCGCTGCTACCGAGCAGCCTGCAGGACTGGTTGGTCAAAGCCCAGACCGACAGCCCGCTGATTCATGCGCGCCGTTATAGCAGCGACCTCGCAGCAGAAGAAGTGAAGCGTGCCAGCGCCGGCCATTGGCCAACACTGGATTTCATTGCCGGCTACACCGCGGGTGAGAGCCAGTCACTCTCCGAGTTGAATCAACGCAACCACTACGGCTCGATCGGGCTGGAAGTCAATATCCCACTGTACAGCGGTGGCGGCGTCAGCGCGTTGACACGCCAGGCCAGTGCCAATAGCGATAAGGCCGTGGACGAACTCGACGCCGCGCGACAGGAAGTCATCACCGAAACCACCCGTGAGTATCAAGGCATTCTGAGCGGCGCCAAACGTATTCGCGCGCTGGAGAAGGCAGTGGAGTCCAACGAACGCTCACTGGCATCGTCACGCAAGGGCTTCAAAGAGGGCGGCACCAGCACCAACTCGGACGTCCTCAATGCCGAAGAGCTGCTCTTCGTTGCGCGCCACGATCTGTTCGAAGCCAAGGTGCGCTATTTGATGTCGCGCCTGCGCCTGGCCTCATCGGTGGGCAGCTTGGGTGACGACGATATCAACCAGATCAACGACTACCTCGGCCCGGAACTGCTGGTCACCAAATAACGCTAACCTGCCGGCCGGTCGAGCCAAATGATGGCTGACCGGCGTTCCCCTCCTCGATCCCCACCCCTTCAAATCAGCTCTCATTTAACCCGGTCCTTCGTTGTGGCATCTCGGCGCAGGACGGCAGCCGTTAGCGAAAAAAACGTCAACGCTGAAATTTGCCCACTAAGCCCTTGATTCCCTTTATGCTCGATTCAGTTCCTATTGAAAAGCCACGCCCGGCTCCAGGCTGTAAACTGTTTCCCCATGCGCAAACTTTTGTACCTGACATTTTCCATGGCGTTGCTCGCCGCCCTCACGACCTACGCGATGTGGGCCGCGGACCGGCCGGTGGGTCATTACCTTTCGGACCTGCGGATCAACCTGGCTGTCGACCGGGGCACGCCTGCGGACCGTGGCAATCTGTTGGGCGTCCAGCCCGAACTGTTTCCTACCGACTATCAAAGCCCCGAGCGCTTGCACCGCAAGCTCGCGGCCTATCTGCAAGCAGCCCGGGACCAGGGTTTGTTGAACGGCAAGACCGTCGTGGTGTTGCCGGAACACGTCGGTACATGGCTGATGGTCAGTGGCGAGAAGGATGAGTTGTATCAGGCCAGCACCCTCAAGGAGGCCATGAACTGGCTGGCGGTGAGCAATCCCCTGAAGTTCGCCAAGGCGTTGATCAGCGCCGAGGGTGGCAACCGCCTGGACGATGCCCACCTGCGCATGAAAGCCAAGGCGATGGCCAGAGACTACCAGGCATTGTTCGGAGGGCTGGCCAGGGAATTCCACGTGACGCTGGTGGCGGGCTCCATCGTGCTGCCCGAACCGAGCATCATCGACGGCACCTTGAAAATCGGCCGCGGCGCGCTGTACAACAGTAGCGTGGTGTTCAACAGCGAAGGCCTGCCGATCGGCCAGCCCCAGCGCCAGATGCACCCGTTCTTCGCAGAACAGAACGGGATCAAGGCGAACGGCGAGCACTCGCTCAGCGTCGTTGATACCCCTGCAGGTAGGCTGGGCGTATTGATCGGCCACGACAGCTGGTACCCGGAAAACTACCTCAAGCTCAACGACCAAAGCGTACAGCTGGTTGCAGTACCAGCCTTTGTGGCCGGCCGTGGCACTTGGGATCAACCGTGGCGCGGCTACAGGGGTTCGCCGGAGCCGGCATCGGTCAACTTGAAGCCTGGAGAAGTCAGTGAAGGCCAGGCCTGGCAGCGCCTGACCCTCACGACCCAGATACCGGCCAGTCAGGCTGTCGCTGGCATGAGTGTGTTCCTGCGGGGTCAGTTCTGGGATCAGGGCAGCGCCGGGCACAGTTTTCTCAGCAGTAACGGCCAGCACTTTGCCGACGGCAACGCCCAGGGTGCGCGTTTGCTGAACCTCTGGTTGTAAGCCATGAAACCGCAGCCGATGCGCCTCGGCGATCTGTCGGTGGGCTTTGTTCATAGCCTGGCCGATGCCGTGCGCAGTCATGGCGTCGATCCGCAGCCACTGCTCGATCAATACGGCCTCGATGCAGCACGCCTGAGCGAAGCCGGTGCCCGACTGTCGATACCGCGCTACATGCGCCTGGGCCACAGCGCCATTCAACTGACCGACAACCCGGCCCTTGGCTTGCGCATGGGTCAGCTCAGTCGCCTGAGCCAGATCGGTCTCGCAGGGGTTACCGCCGCCCAGGCGCCGACCGTACGTGAAGCCGCGCGCTGCCTGATCCGGTTCGAAGCCTTGTATGGTTCGAATTATCGGGGTCAATCAAGCTTTCACGAAGACGCCCAGGGCGCCTGGCTGCGTTTCTATTCGATCAGCCCCTATAACGCCTACAACCGCTTCGTGGTGGATTCGATCATCGCCGGCTGGTTGCAGCAACTGTCGAGTGTCAGCCCTGCCCCGCTGCGTGCCGAACGCATCGAGATCGAATTCGAAGAGCCCGGTTACCGCGCGGCCTATGACGTTTTAGGTGACTGTCCGATTCAGTTTGGCGGCGAGCGCAATCAACTGCGCTTGAGCCTGGTAAGTCTCGCCCAGCGCAACCCCGAGCATTGCCCGAGCACCTGGAGACATTTGCTGCAACTGTGTGAGCGGGAACTGGAACAACTGACACGCACCCGCAGTCTGCGTGAGCGCATCATCGCGCTGCTGGGACCGTTGCTCAGTGGTGGCCGGGAGCCTGACCTCCAAGAGGTGGCGGCACGCCTGAAGTTGCCCACCTGGACCTTGCGCCGCAAGCTCGCCGATGAAGGCACACAATTTCGTGCGATTCTCAACGACACCCGTCGCGACCTGGCCATGACCTACATACGCGACACCGAACTGGCGTTCGGAGAGATCGCCTACCTGCTGGGTTTTGCCTCAGCCGAAGCGTTTCAACGCGCATTCAAACGCTGGAACGGGCAGACACCCGGCGAATTTCGCCGCAGCCATCGCCAATCCGCCTGATGCCTACAACTCGGTAGCGTCTTCCGCCGGCTCCAGTGGGTCGAGTTCGAAAGCCTGGTACTCGAGCAGTTCTTCTTGATAATCGTCCATTTTTGAATCCCCCAACCCGTATTGAAAAACGTCTGAATAAATGACCCATTCCATGAGCATAAAGTGCCCGCGTGAAAGAAAAATGACGCGGATACGACACTCTGTCGCCACTGAATAAAACGTAGCAGTTGGTCAGGAATTTATCATTGGTTTTTTTCGCGGGAGACCGCAGAACAGCGGACTTGCTTGATGCGGGTCAATCTTTTGGCTGGTCACAGGATCGGGTCATTTGATCCGACCCTGTGGGGTCACCCTCACTGGCCGGAGACAGGCATCGCCGGAATGGGTTCGCTCGGCGGCGGCAAGTCACTCGGGTTCGACGGTGGCGTGACGATTTCCGGGGACGGTGCCGGCACTACACTCCCGGTCGGCGTGATCGGCGCCACTTCAGGAGGTGGGGCAACCGGCTCGGAGGCCGCAGGCGCCGCTTCAACGGGTACAGGTGCAGGGGCAGCTGCAGCAGGCTGTGTAGCGGGTACCGCTGCCGGTGCAGCCTTGGCTTCAGGCATGCCCAGGTCTGTTTTCGGCTTTTCGGTGATGTGCGCAGCCTTTTTCGCTTCCGGCGGCAGGAACAGCTCGACCAGTGCGAAGAAACGCTCGTAGAACTTGGCGGACGATACGGTTTCGCTGGCGACCTTGACCATCGAATCATCAGAGGAGCCGATCGGCATCGACACCGAGCCCARCACRCCCACRCCGAGRCTGGCSGAGTTGTTGGTTTTCTTCAGTGCGTAACGATCCTGCAGGGCGTTGGCGAATACGGTCGCGTGGTGCCCTTCGCTGCCGTCATCGGTACAGACCACACTGAAGCTGATCTCCATGTGGTTCTCGCCGGTCTGCTGGAAGCTCTTGTGACCGCTGACCAGCTTCGAATCGTTGCTGGTGATAATGTAACCCTGGCTGAGCAAGGCACGACGGGCGGCTTCACAGCTCTGCGCATCGGTTACCGGATAGTTGCGGGAAAAGGTTCCGGAATCGTCGAAGTTCTCATGCTCGTAGATGGCGGCCTTGTTCGATGAACAACCGGCCGCAGCGGCAAGCATGGCTGCCAGCCCGACAACCCGCATGGGAAGTGATTTAAACATTGAACATCCTGAGGAAAACGGTTCGGGGCATATTGTGCAACAGATCGATGCTTAGCGGAGCATCGATCGTGTCTTAAAACGGTTACAGGCTGATTGACCCCGGTTTTGCGGAAAAGTCACCGCAGCAAATGACGTACGGCCAAATAAAAAGACCCCGGCCTTTCGGCCGGGGTCTCCTGTGCAGCGCTAAACCTGGTCAGCCATCAGTAACGCTTGATGTCCGCCTGGCTTTCCAGCTGCTTGCGATAAGCCGCAAAGTCTTGCTGGCCGATGCGGGAAGCGAGGTAGCGACGATACTGTGCTTTCTCGTCCTCGGTCGGCGCCGCTGCTTCGTTCACGCCATTGAGGCGCACGATCATCAGACTGCCATCAGCCAGCGTCACGCTGGTGAAGGTCGGCTTGTCCTTGGCCGCAGGCTTGGCCATGCGGAACAGCGCTTGCAGCACCGCTGGGTCAACACCTTCCTGAGCGCRGGTCGCCGCTTCGGTGACTTTCCAGACCTGGCCACCTATCGCCTGATCCAGCGGGGTCTTGCCATCGCGCAGGCTGGCAATCAAGGCTTCAGCCCTGGTCTTGGCATCGGCGCTGGCGTGCTCCTTGGCCAATTGCACACGGATCGCGGCAGAAACGCTTTCCAGCGGCAATTGCGAAGGCTTCAGGTGCTCCTTGGCACGCAACACGACCACGGTTTCCGGATCGAGCTCGATGGCGGTGCTGTTCGCCCCCTCATCCAGCACTTCCGGGCTGAACGCAGCAGTGATTACGGCACGGTTGGCCGCAATACCCTCACCGCCTTCACGACCGAATGGCTTGGACGTCTGGACGGTCAGTTTCAGGTCCTGCGCTGGCTGAGCCAGATCGGACGATTCGAACGAGGCGTCTTCCAATTGCTTGCTCGCCTCAACGAAACGCTGCTCGACCTGCTGGGTTTTCAGACCACGGGTCAGCTTGTCTTTCAGACTGGCGAACGTTGGCACTTCTGGAGCTTCAACGCCCAACAGCTTGATCAGGTGGAAACCGAAGTCGGTACGAACCGGCCCCGAGACCTGGTCCTGGCCCAACGAATACAGGGCTTTTTCGAACGCTGGGTCGTAGACGCCAGGACCGGCATAACCCAGGTCACCACCGTTGTTCGCCGAACCTGGATCCTGGGAGAACTCCTTGGCCAGCGCCTCGAATTTCTCACCCTTGGCCAGACGGGCCTGAATTTCTTCGATCTTCGCCTTGGCTTGCGCCTCGGTGGTCTTGTCGTTCACTTCAATCAGAATGTGCGCAGCCCGACGTTGCTCGGACAGGTTCGCGATTTCTTTCTGATAGGCCGCTTGCAGGTCTTCGTCGTTGACGCTGACCTGGTCGAAGAAGGAAGCCTTCTTCAGCTCGAGGTAATCGATGACCACCTGATCCGGCGTCATGAACTCCTTGGCGTGTTCGTCGTAATAAGCCTTGACCTCATCGTCGGTCAGCTTCACAGCCGCCAGGTCGGCCTTGATGTTCAGGGAGGCGAAATCGCGGGTCTGTTTTTCCAGACGGGCAAACGCCAGCACCTGTGCATCGGTCACGAAACCGCTACCTGCCAGGCCGGCACGCAGCTGACCAATCAGCATTTCCTGGGCCAGCATCTGGCGGAATTGCATGCGGCTATAGCCGAGTTGGCGAATCACCTGGTCGAAACGCTCGGTGCTGAACTTGCCATCAACCTGAAACTCTGGTGTTTGCAGGATGACCTGATCAAGCGCCGCTTCGGAGAAAGCGAATTTTGAGTTTTCTGCGCCTTGCAGCAGCAGTTTGCGATCGATCAGGCCCTTGAGCGCCGATTCGCGCAACATTTTTTCATCCAGCAAGGATGCATCGAAATCCTTGCCCAGCTGTTGCATGAGCTGACGGCGTTGCATATCGACCGCCTGGCTCAGCTCGTTCTGGCTGATTTCATCGCCATTGACCTTGGCCGCATCATTACTGTGCGACGTGGCCTTGAAAATGGCGTCGAAACCGGTCAAAGCCATCAGAACAACGATGACCCCGATAATAGTCTTGGCAATCCAGCCTTGTGAATTGTCCCTGATATTCTGCAGCATGCGTCCCCCAGAAACGGTTGAACTTCAAAATTAGGCAACCGTGGAGCGTGGGTAGAGTCCGGATAGAAGAAAGGCGCATCCGAGGATGCGCCTTCTCGTAACTGGCGGAGCGGATCGAGGGCTCGAACTGGCGACCCTCGGTGTCTTGAAC
>NZ_JBFUIC010000096.1:0-17132 GCF_056402075.1 Pseudomonas sp. P4_C3 | reverse complement strand
ACCTTGTAGTACCTGGACTGTATTTTCCTGCACTCGTGATTGAGCCTGGCTTTTTAGCCAGGCCATTCCGGACTACGCCAGAGGCTGATCACCCCATCGACCTGCCTCAGTTGCCGATGGTCATTTGTCCCGCTGCATCCTGGTCATAAAATTGCGGAATTGGGTAGTTGAAGCTGTTCAGCCAGCGCTGCATGGCCAGGTCACGTTCGGTGGCCGAAGCGGTTTGCAGGTGAGGGGAGGCAACCACACCGCGAATCTGCAGCTGCAACCACTGTTCGGTGCCTTGTTGATACGGCGAAGAGGGGCCCGGCTCGATAGCCCAGGCAGTGGTGGACAGGCAAGCCGTGCACAGGATCAACAGCCGTTTGGTATTCATCTCGACTCCTCGTACGTTCTACTTGTTCGCACTGGAAGAGGCATCGGCTACCTCAGCCTTGCGATTGCCATCGGTAGCCACCACTTTATTGGCGGAGGCCTTGAGTTTTTCCGCGCGGGTTTGAGCCTCTACGACTTGCCTGGGGCTCAAGTCGGCGCGGGTCACGAGTTCGGCGGCGGCCTTCCAGTTATCCTGGTAGATCAGCAGCGTCACCATATTGAGTGCCGCCAGTGTGTTTGCCTGCTTGAGCTCCATGGCGGTCATGAACTCGAAGCGTGCTTCAGGGATCCGGTGCTGATTGAGGTAGACGACCCCCAGGTCATTGCGCATCCTGTCGTCGGTGGGGGCCATCTGCACCGCACGCTCAAGGTGAGTGGCAGCGCTGGCGTTATCATTTTTGGCGGCGGCCAGTTGGCCCAGGCCAAGTTCCCCTTCAGCTGCCAGACAGGTGCCGAGCAAGCTTTCGTACAACGGCTGCGCGTCGCCGCTACGCCCCATCAAGCGCAGCACCCGAGCCTTGCGCAGGCGGACCTGGACCAGGTTATCGGGCATTCCTTCCAGATTCGCCAGGCTGGCATACAAACGGCCTTCGTCGGCCATGCTGTCGGCCAGGTTCAGGGCCAGTTCTTGCTCCGAACCGGGCTTGGCACAGCTGGCCGGTCGCGAAGACAGGCCATTGCTGGCACAACCGGCGAGCATTAATGTCGCCGCTATGGCAATGACTGCTTTCATCGAATGTCCCCTGGCTACAACAAGATGAACGCCTGGCCAATGGCAATAAGGCTGGCCCGGCAAGCGTGCAAAGTCACCGTCAGGCGTGAGGGCGAGGCCAGACTGGTTCAGGCTCCGATTCATTGCGAGAGCCCGCTGCGACTGTCGAAGTCGCCATTTTCCAGGAAAAACATGCGGTAGAAGTTCGGGTCGTAATTGCGCAGCTGCTCGCCAGGCAATGACGGCAGTTGTGCATTGGCCGCCAGTGGCTGGACCAGATGCGGGGTGACGATCATCAGCAGTTCGCGCTCTTCGCGGTTGATGGTGTTGTCGCGGAAAAACGCGCCCAGAACCGGGATATCGCCCAGCCCCGGAAACTTGTTCACCTGGGAAGTGTTGCGGGAGCTGATCAGGCCGCTGATGACGAAGCTTTCGCCGTCGGCCAGGGAGATGCTGGTGTCGGTACGGCGCACGGTCAGGGCCGGGACGACCGTGCCGGCGATGCTCACGGCGTTGGTGAAGTCCAGTTCACTGACTTCCGGCGCCACCTTCAACGCGATTCGGTTTTTCCCGATGATGGTTGGCGTCAGAGTCAGGCGGATACCGAATTCCTTGTACTCGATGGACACGTTATCGCTGCCTGAACTGGGCACCGGAATCGGTATTTCACCACCGGCCAGGAAACTCGCACTCTGCCCGCTGAGCGCTACCAGGCTTGGCCGCGCCAGGGTGTAGGCGAAACCGCTGCCTTCCAGCGCATTGAGCGCCACCAGGGTATTACCGGTAGCAAAAGTGAGGTTGAAGTTGTTGTTATTCACCGGTACCACCGGCGTGACAATGCCGCCGATGGTGGGCAGGGTTCTCGGCGAACCGAACAGGAAGTTGCCGCGAATGCCGAAAATCGACGCGGAGGCTTCCTTGAGTTTGGTCCGGCTGACTTCAACGAAGCGGATATCGGTCTGCACCTGGCTCGGCAGCAGCGGGTCGTCGGAAGGCACCGACGGCACGCTGGTCAGCGCCGACGTGGCCTTGCCCTTGACGAACACCATGCTCTGGCGCGGCGTTTTCGAACAGGCGGTCCAGACCATCAGGCTGGTGGTCCCTGGTGCAAGGCCCGTGAGTATGAACGCGCTGCTGCCGCTGGGTTGCACGTCGGCAATCTTCGGGTCACCCACCGCCAGTTGCGTTACCGGAACGGGGCTGCGCAGTTCACTCTGCAGCCCCTGACCGACCTCGTACGTTGTCGGCCAATTGTCCAGTTGCGGGCAATTGGCTGGCGCGGCCTGAGCCGCATCCACGCTGAGGCCCATCCAGAACAGGCCATGGATAATTCGCTTGAAAGCGGGCTCGGTACGAAGGCTCATTAAGTACATCCTCACTGGATAGACCGTCTTTAGGCGGACTGAGTTGTCTCGGATCACTTCACGGGGATCGGGCTATCCCCCCCAATGCGCCAGACCACTCATCCATGGCCCTGGCGTTATTCCTTGCGTGCTACACACGAGCGGGCGCGATTCGCTGATCTGGCGGGACAGCGAGCGACCTTTGCTGAAACGGTTTTTAGTGATCCGGATACCTGGACTGCCCGCCAGAGCGATACTTGCGCCTATGGGTCGACCTGGTTCCCCCGGAAAGTCATCGGCACTGAAGGTACAGAGCCGAAAAGCGCCTGCCAGGATCATGGTGAGGTAACTCCTTTTGCCAATCCGCTGTCTGATCACTGAAGCTGACGTGGAAAATCAAGCCGTCATGACTTCTTATTGTTTGAAGGTAGTTCAATCAAACCAAAGTGCCATGAATTTAAAGAAAAGCATTGGTGCAAAGGCTGGAGATAGGCGGGTGGGCAGAGTCGCAGCGCAGTGCGGTTGCCTGATGTTGACGGGGTGCGCTGAAGGCAATAAACAAAAAGGCCCGCATGCTCAAGCATGCGGGCCTTTGGCATCACTGATAGAAGATCAGTGCTTGCTGTCCTGGTTCGACAACGCCAGCAGCTGTTTTTCCTGGTTCCAGTCGAAAGGTTCGTCGTTCTGTTCGGCTTCGAAGCGGCGCTCTTCCAGTGCCTGATACAGGTCGATTTCTTCATCGGACAAGTAGTGCAGGCAATCACCGGCGAAATACCACAGCAGATCCCGTGGAATCAGGTGGGCGATTTGCGGATAACGGGAAATGACTTGAGTCAGGATGTCCTGGCCCAGGTATTGGCTTTCGATCGGATCGATCGGYAGTGACGCCAGCAATTCGTCGAAGCGCTCAAGGAACAAGGCATGGCTTTCTTCGGGAACCTGCTCGGCCTCACCTACGGCGACCAGGATGCTGCGCAGGTGGTCGAGTAAAACGAGATGATCGGCAACGATGTTGGACACGAGATAAGTCCTCAAGAGCAAAACGGGCGCGGGAGTATAAAGCGCCAGCGCCCGTTTTTACATGCTTGAAGGGATCAGCGGACTTTTCCCTTGGCCAGTGCCAAAGCCTTTTGGTCAAAGTCATCGACATCGATCACCTTGCGCCGGGCCGCTTCTGCTTCACGCAGGGTTTGGGCTTCCACCGGCTGCAACACGCCGGCCTCGAGGGCGGCATCGATCACCGACTCGCCGGCCAGCGGTTTGACCTGACCACTCTTGAGTGCCACATGCAGCTTTTTCTGCAATGGCTGTGCGGCGCTCAACAGATTGCAGGCGTGTTGCAATGCACCCACCGGGTCGTCGCTCGCTTGTGGGCGATAGCAACCCAGGAGCAATTCCTCCAGGGCAGGGTCGCCCTTGGCGCGGCCAATCAACGCAGCGACTTCAGCACCGAGTTTGTCCGATGGCCCTTTGTGCCGGCGACCGAACGGGAACACGATCACCCGCAACAGGCAGCCGACGACTTTGTTCGGGAAGTTATTCAGCAGCTCATCCATGGCCCGTTCCGCCTGGCCCAGGCTTTCTTCCATGGCCCAGGCCAGCAGCGGCGCCATGTACTGCGGTGAGTCGAGATCGTGGTAGCGCTTGAGCGCGGCAGAGGCCAGGTAAAGGTTGCTCAGCACGTCACCCAGCCGTGCGGACAGGCGTTCGCGGCGTTTCAGTTCCCCTCCCAGCAGCATCATGCTGAGGTCGGCGAGCAGGGCGAAAGCAGCGGACTGACGATTGAGTGCGCGGAAATAACCCTGGCTGAGCTTGTCGCCCGGGGTGTGTTCGAGGTGGCCGAAACCGAGATTGAGCACCAGTGTGCTGGCGGCGTTGCTCACGGCAAAACCGATGTGCTTGAGCAGCAGGTCATCGAATTCTCTGAGCGCCTGATCCTTGTCTTCACGGCCGGCGAGGGCCATTTCCTTGAGCACGAAGGGATGGCAGCGAATTGCGCCCTGGCCGAAGATCATCAGGTTGCGCGAGAGAATATTCGCGCCTTCGACGGTGATGAAAATCGGCACGCAGTTCCATTTGCGACCGAGGTAGTTGTTTGGCCCCATGATGATTGCCTTGCCGCCGTGCACGTCCATCGCATCGCTGAGGCAGTCGCGGCCGCGCTCGGTCAGGTGGTACTTGAGAATCGCCGACAGCACCGACGGTTTCTCGCCCAGGTCGACCGCATTGGCGGTCAGCATGCGGGCGGCGTCCATCATCCAGGTGTTGCCGCCAATGCGCGCCATGGCTTCCTGAATGCCTTCGAACGCGGCAATCGGCACATTGAACTGCTCGCGAACCTGAGCGTATTGGCCCGTCACCAGACTGGTGAACTTGGCCATGCCGGTGCCCACCGCCGGCAGGGAAATCGAACGCCCGACCGACAGGCAATTCATCAGCATCATCCAGCCTTTGCCGAGCATCTCCTGGCCGCCGATGAGGAGCTCCAGCGGGATGAACACGTCCTTGCCTGAATTCGGGCCATTCATGAATGCGGCGCCCAACGGCAGATGCCGGCGGCCGATCTCGACACCGGCGGTGTCGGTCGGAATCAGTGCCAGGCTGATACCCAGGTCATCTTTGTCGCCCAGCAGGTGATCCGGGTCGTAAGCCTTGAAGGCCAGGCCGAGGAGGGTGGCCACCGGGCCGAGGGTGATGTAGCGCTTTTCCCAGTTCAGGCGCAGGCCGAGGACTTCCTGACCCTGCCATTCACCTTTGCAGATCACTCCGGAGTCCGGCATGCCGCCGGCGTCGGAGCCGGCCAGCGGGCCGGTAAGGGCAAAGCACGGGATATCGTCGCCGCGTGCCAGGCGTGGCAGGTAATGATTGCGTTGTTCGTCGGTACCGTAATGCAGCAACAGTTCGGCCGGGCCGAGGGAGTTGGGGACCATCACGGTGGTTACGAGGTCGCCACTGTGGCTCGCCAGTTTCATCGCCACTTGCGAGTGGGCATAGGCAGAGAAGCCCTTGCCGCCAAACTCCTTGGGGATGATCAGGGCGAAAAAGCCGTTGTCCTTGATGAAGGTCCAGACTTCCGGCGGCAGGTCCATGGTTTGACCGAGCTGCCATTCATTGACCATGGTGCAGAGTGTTTCGGTCGGCCCGTCGATGAAAGCCTGTTCCTCTTCATTCAATTGCGCTTTGGGATAGGACAGCAGTTTGCTCCAGTCCGGACGGCCACTGAACAGTTCGCCGTCCCACCAGACCGTGCCGGCGTCGATGGCGTCGCGTTCGGTTTGCGACATGGGCGGCAGGGTTTTCTGGAACCAGTTGAACATCGGTGCACTGAATAATTTGCGGCGCAGGTCGGGCAGCAGCAAGGGCGCGGCGACGGCGGCGATCAACACCCAGTAAACCAGCAACAACCAGCCCGGCGCACGGCTGAAAGCGCCCATTGCCACGATATAGACGGCCACGATGACCAGGGCGGGCAGCGGGGCGATGCGGCGGTGGGCCAAATAAGCAATCCCGACCAGCAGAACCAGTATCCACAACAACAGCATATTCATTCCTCCGTGAAACCAGGGCGAACCAGCCCACAGAGCTTAGACGGCATCCGCAAAACAGGCAGGTCACAGCGATGTGATTGGAATCGTGGGAAAGCGTTCATCGAGCGAGCGGCAAAGCGCCCATGTTTGGCCGAAACGTCGTTATCTCTGTGCTCAAGCGCTCGCTAGACTCGGGGCTTCCCCAGGAGATTATTCTCATGCACGAGTATCTGAGTCCCGGCCGCTTCATCGATAGTGACCACCCGTCCGTGGTGGAGTTCGCCGAACAACACCGTGGCGCCAGTCGCGATCCGCTTGCGCAGGCGATCAGTCTCTATTACGCCGTGCGCGAAGCGGTGCGCTATAACCCGTACACGTTCAGTCGCGATCCGCAAACCCTGCGCGGCAGTTATGCGCTGGCGGCCGGAGAGAGTTACTGCGTGCCCAAGGCCACGCTGCTGGCAGGTGCCGCGCGGCATTGCGCGATTCCCGCGCGGATCGGCCTGGCGGATGTGCGCAATCATTTGTCGACGCCACGGCTGCTTGAGTTGCTCAAGAGCGATATGTTCGCCATGCACGGCTACACCGAGTTCTATTTGCAGGATCGCTGGGTCAAGGCGACGCCAGCGTTCAACCGCAAACTCTGCGACCTGTTCAATGTGGCGCCGCTGGAATTCGACGGGATCAACGACAGCGTTTTTCATCCCTTCAACCGCGATGGCGCGAAGCTGATGGAGTACCTCGTCGATCACGGCCAGTTCGCCGACGTACCTGAAGCGTTCTTTTTCGAACACCTGGAAAAATGCTATCCGCACCTGTTCGGCGAGCAACAGCAACCGCTGCTGGGCGACATGCAGAGCGATTTGAGTCGCGCCTGATCCGGCGTATGCTGCCTGCCCACTTACCGAAAAAGAGGCGGTCATGCTGAAGATCTGGGGTCGGAAAAACTCGTCGAATGTCAGAAAGCCATTGTGGGCCGCCGAAGAACTGGGACTGGCCTACGAGGCCATCGATGCCGGTGGCGCCTTTGGTGTCGTCGATACGCCCGAGTACCGCGCGATGAACCCCAACGGTCGGGTGCCGGTGATCGAAGACGATGGCTTCGTGCTGTGGGAATCCAACGCCATCGTGCGTTACCTGATGGCCTTGCATGCTGACGGCACGGCCTGGTATCCGAACAATCCAAAGGCCCGCGCCACTGCCGATAAGTGGATGGACTGGACCACTTCGAGCTTTGCCGGTCCGTTCCGCACCGTGTTCTGGGGCGTGCTGCGTACCCCGGCAGACCAGCAGGACTGGCCCGCCATCAAGGCGGCRATCAAGGAATGCGACACGCTGCTGGCAATGGCCGATCAGGCGCTGGCCGCCAAACCCTACCTGTCCGGAGACGAGATCGGCATGGGCGATATTCCCCTGGGCAGTTTCATTTATGCCTGGTTCGAGATGCCGATCGAGCGTGCGCCGCAACCTCACCTGGAGGCCTGGTACGCACGGTTGAAACAGCGTCCGGCGTATCAAAAGGCGGTCATGACCGCGTTGACTTAATACTCACTATCGACACGCTTGACTGTACTTGTGTGGCGGCGACAAGCACCATTGTGCTGGTTCGCTGCGGTTGTATTGTTCGCCGCCGCCCATACTTATCCCTTTCTTCCCTTCTTGGTGCGTAAATCAGATATGAGTTCCGCTCTGTCCATCCGGCAGCTAACCAAAACCTACGGCAACGGTTTCCAGGCCCTGAGTGGTATCGATCTGGATGTCGCCGAAGGTGACTTCTTCGCCTTGCTCGGCCCGAACGGCGCCGGCAAATCCACGACCATCGGGATTCTCTCGACCCTGGTGAACAAGACCAGTGGCACGGTGAATATCTTCGGTCACGACCTGGACAGGAATCCTGCGCAGCTCAAACGCTGCATCGGCGTGGTGCCCCAGGAATTCAACTTCAACCAGTTCGAAAAGACCTTCGACATCGTCGTGACCCAGGCCGGCTACTACGGCATCCCGGCGAAAATCGCCAAGGAACGCGCCGAACAGTACCTGACCCAGCTCGGCCTGTGGGACAAGAAGGATGTGCCGTCGCGTTCGCTGTCCGGCGGCATGAAGCGGCGCCTGATGATCGCCCGCGCGCTGGTTCATGAGCCGCGCCTGCTGATCCTCGACGAACCGACTGCCGGGGTGGACATCGAGCTGCGTCGTTCGATGTGGAGCTTCCTCACCGAACTGAACAAGAAAGGCATCACCATCATCCTCACGACCCACTACCTGGAAGAGGCTGAGCAGTTGTGCCGCAACATCGGCATCATCGACCACGGCACCATCGTCGAGAACACCAGCATGAAGCAGTTGCTCAGCCAATTGCATGTGGAAACGTTCCTGCTGGATATGAAGAACACGTTGCAAGTGGCGCCGCAGTTGCTCGGCTACCCGTCCCGGCTGATCGACAACCACACCCTGGAAGTCCAGGTGGACAAGTCCATGGGCATCACCGCGCTGTTCACCCAGTTGGCGCAGCAAAACATCGAAGTGCTGAGCCTGCGTAACAAAACCAATCGCCTCGAGGAGTTGTTCGTGTCCCTGGTGGAGAAAAATCTGTCGAAGGTGGCGGTATGAGTTCCGAGCTACGCCCCAACCTCGTTGCCCTCAACACCATCGTTTACCGTGAAGTCCGGCGTTTCACCCGGATCTGGCCGCAGACCTTGCTGCCGCCGGCCATCACCATGGTCCTGTACTTCGTGATCTTCGGTAATCTGATCGGTCGGCAAATCGGCGACATGGGTGGCTTCACTTACATGGAGTACATCGTGCCGGGGCTGATCATGATGTCGGTGATCACCAACTCCTACGGCAACGTGGTGTCGAGTTTCTTCGGCAGCAAGTTCCAGCGTTCCATCGAAGAACTGATGGTCTCGCCGCTGTCGCCGCACACCATTCTGATCGGCTACACCCTGGGCGGCGTGCTGCGTGGCTTGATGGTGGGGATCATCGTGACCCTGCTGTCGCTGTTCTTCACCCATTTGCAGGTGCATCACCTGGGCGTGACCATTCTGGTGGTGGTGCTGACCGCGACGATCTTCTCGCTGCTGGGCTTCATCAACGCCGTGTTTGCGCGCAACTTCGATGACATTTCGATCATTCCGACCTTCGTGCTGACGCCACTGACCTACCTGGGCGGGGTCTTCTACTCGATCACCTTGCTGCCGCCGTTCTGGCAGACCGTGTCCCTGGCCAACCCGGTGCTGCACATGGTCAACGCATTCCGTTACGGCATTCTCGGCGTGTCGGATATCCGCATCAGCGTGGCGATCGCCTTCATGCTGGTGGCGACCGTGGTGCTGTATCTCGGTAGTGCACGGTTGCTGGTCAGCGGGCGTGGGATGCGTACTTGAAGACGACCGAGTCGTCTGCATCGCGAGCAAGCTCGCTCCCACACTCGATCCATGTCGCAAAGTAGATCCCCTGTGGGAGCGAGCTTGCTCGCGATGGCGTCAGCCCAGACACCGCAAAAAAAACGGCCTCCCAAGTGGAGGCCGTTTTGCATTCTCACATCCGGCTCTTCTTGCGCCGCTTCCATTGCCGGGCCACCCACCAGCGCCAATACATCATTACCAGGAAGTAGGCCAGCGCACCGAGTGCCAGCCCGGTTACTACCGAGCCCAATAGAAACGGTTGCCACAAGGTCGAGATTTCACCCCTGACCCATTCCCAGGTCAGCGAGTCCGGCAACTGCCGGGCGGGGACGTCCATCAGCCAGGCGCCGGTCTGGTAGGTGCAAAAGAACACGGCGGGCATGGTGATCGGGTTGGTCAGCCAGACCAGGCTCACGGCAATCGGCATGTTGCCGCGCACGATGATGGCGAGGATGGCCGCCAGCAGCATCTGCAGCGGGATCGGCAGGAACGCAGCGAACAGACCCACGGCCATGGCGCGGGCAACGGAGTGGCGATTGAGGTGCCACAGGTTCGGGTCATGCAACAGCGTGCCGAGAAAGCGTAAGGACTTGTGTTCCCTGATGCTCATCGGGTCTGGCATGTAACGTTTGAATAAGCGCCGGGGCATAAGGCTTCTCGGTCGGTCAGGGTGGCAAGTATGTCTGGATTCTATGAGCTGCCCATTCAGACTTTGTGACAATTATTGACGATGCCCATGCGACGGGCGGGCTAAGCCTTGGAGGGTACTCTCAAGGACGGGTTTATGCGCACAGGGATGATGGCGCTGGCGTTGGGTCTGCTGACCTTGCGTTTTTTACCGGCATTGCCGCCGGTCTGGTTGTGGCTGGCGATGCCGGTGGCGGGTTTGATGTTGCTGCCGTTCAGGACCTGGCCGGTGGCGTTTTACCTGTTCGGTTTGAGCTGGGCCTGCGCGAATGCGCAGTGGGCGCTGGATGACCGGTTGCCGCCGGCCCTGGACGGCGAAACCCGCTGGGTCGAAGGGCGGGTCACAGGCTTGCCCCGGCATGATGACGGTGTCGTGCGTTTCGAATTGACCGACATCCAGTCCCGACGTACCCGGCTGCCGCGGCAAATGCGGCTGGCCTGGTATGGCGGGGCGCCGGTGAACAGTGGCGAACGCTGGCGCCTGGCAGTCAAGCTGAAGCGCCCGGTCGGGCTCCTCAACCCGCAGGCATTCGACTACCAGGCCTGGTTGCTGGCACAACGCATCGGGGCGACCGGGACGGTGAAGGAGGGCGAACGCCTTGCGCCAGCCCGATGGGCCTGGCGCGATGCCATCCGTCAGCGTTTGCTGGCGGTTGATGCCCAAGGGCGAAGCGGCGCGTTGACGGCGTTGGTGCTCGGGGACGGTGCCGGGCTGAGTCGGGAAGACTGGCAGGTACTGCAGGACACCGGCACGGTGCATCTGTTGGTGATTTCCGGGCAGCACATCGGATTGCTGGCGGGAGTCGTGTATCTGCTGATCGCCGGCCTGGCCCGCTTTGGGCTATGGCCGAACCGTCTGCCATGGTTGCCCTGGGCGTGTGGCCTGGCATTCGCCGCTGCGCTCGGTTACGGGATGCTGGCCGGTTTCGGGGTGCCGGTGCGACGGGCCTGCGTGATGATTGGTCTGGTGTTGTTGTGGCGTCTACGGTTCCGACATCTCGGTGCATGGTGGCCGCTGTTGCTGGCACTCAACGGCATATTGCTGCTGGCGCCGCTGGCGAGTCTTCAGCCTGGTTTCTGGCTGTCTTTCGCGGCCGTGGCAGTCTTGATATTGACCTTCGGCGGCCGATTGGGACCGTGGCGCTGGTGGCAGACCTGGACCCGTGCCCAGTGGCTGATTGCAATCGGCCTTTGTCCGTTGTTACTGGCTTTGGGGTTGCCAATCAGTCTCAGTGGGCCGCTGGCCAATTTGTTCGCGGTACCCTGGATCAGTCTGGTGGTACTGCCACCGGCGTTGCTCGGGACGCTGTTGCTGCCGGTGCCTTACGTGGGTGAGAAATTGCTGTGGCTGGCGGGCGGCCTGATCGACGGGTGGTTCAGGGGATTGGAACTCGTCTCCGGTCAGGTTCCCGCGTGGGTGCCCGCAACAGTCCCGCTATGGGCCTGGGTAATCGGTGCCATTGGCGCCTTCTTGCTATTGCTGCCGCGAGGCGTACCGATGCGCCCGTTAGGGTGGCCCATGCTGTTGATGCTGGTTTTTTCGCCCAGGCCGATGTTGCAGGAACGCATGGCCGAAGTCTGGCAACTGGATGTCGGTCAGGGCCTGGCGATCCTGGTGCGCACTCGGCATCACACGATGCTGTATGACGCCGGACCGCGTTTCGGTGAACTCGACCAAGGGGAGCGGGTGGTGCTGCCGGCGTTGCGCAAACTGGGGGTGAAGGGCCTCGACCTGATGCTGATCAGCCACGCCCATGCCGATCATGCCGGCGGTGCCCGGGCAGTTGCCAAGGGCTTGCCGGTGAAACAGGTGGTCAGTGGTGAACCGTCAGACTTGCCGGTGGAGTTGCAGGCCGAGCGCTGTGAGAGCGGTCGGCAATGGACCTGGGACGGCGTCTATTTCCAGCTTTGGCACTGGCCATTGGCCGGCGACAGCAACCAGAACTCCTGTGTCTTGCTGATCGAGGCCAATGGCGAACGGTTGCTGTTGAGTGGCGACATTGATGCCGCCGCCGAGAGAGCCCTGCTGGACAGTCCATTGGCCCTGCCTATCGACTGGCTGCAGGCGCCACACCATGGCAGTCGCAGTTCGTCGTCCAGGGCCCTGCTGGATGTCCTGCAACCTAAAGGTGCGCTGATCTCCCGCGGGCAGGGCAATTCGTTTGGCCATCCGCATCCCACGGTCATCGCGCGTTATCAAAAACGTGGAATGGCGATCTACGACAGCGTCGAACAGGGTGCCATTCGTCTGCAACTGGGGCGCTCCGAGCCGCCGTGGTCAATGCGCCAGGAACGGCGTTTCTGGCGCGATCCGCCGCCCTAGGACCAATGACCGGGCATTATCAAAGCCCGACCGGTTGCGTCACCACGGTCTTCGGTGCTTGCCCCCCCTATGTTAGAGTGGCGCACTTTTTCGAGGGGACTGTCACTGTGTGGGAATTGGTCAAATCCGGCGGCTGGATGATGCTGCCGATCATTCTGAGTTCCATCGCGGCCATGGCGATCGTCGCCGAGCGTCTCTGGACCCTGCGCGCCAGCCGCGTGACCCCGGAGCATTTGCTCGGGCAGGTCTGGGTCTGGATCAAGGACAAACAGCTCAATAAGGAAAAACTCAAGGAACTGCGCGCCAACTCCCCGTTGGGCGAGATCCTGGCGGCCGGCCTGGCCAACTCCAGACATGGTCGCGAGATCATGAAGGAGTGCATCGAAGAGGCCGCTGCCCGGGTGATCCACGAGCTGGAGCACTACATCAACGCGCTGGGCACCATCGCCGCCATGGCGCCGTTGCTGGGTCTGCTGGGTACCGTGTTGGGCATGATCGATATCTTCAGTTCGTTCATGGGCACGGGCATGACGACCAACGCCGCAGTGCTGGCCGGCGGTATTTCCAAAGCCTTGATTACCACGGCTTCGGGCCTGATTGTCGGTATCCCCTCGGTGTTCTTCCACCGGTTTCTGCAACGGCGCATTGATGAGCTCGTCGTGGGCATGGAGCAGGAAGCCATCAAGCTGGTTGAAGTGGTGCAGGGCGACCGTGACGTTGATCTGGCTGAGGGCAAAGCGTGAAATTCCGCCGCAAGCAACGGGAGAACGTGGACATCAACCTCGTGTCGCTGATTGACGTGGTGTTTGTCCTGCTGCTGTTTTTCGTGGTGACCACCACCTTTACCCGTGAAACCCAGTTGCGCGTCGATCTGCCGGAAGCCGTCAGCGGCACACCCGCCGACGATCAGAGCAAGCCTTTGGAGATCGCCATCAGCGCCGATGGTGTGTACTCGGTGAACAACCAGATCCTGCCCAAAAGTGACCTGGCCTCGTTGATGGACGCGCTGCAAAAAGCAGCCAACGGCGACACTAACCGACCGCTGTCCATCAGCGCTGATGGCAAGACTCAGCATCAGTCCGTGGTGACTGCCATGGATGCGGCCGGCAAACTCGGTTTCAGTCACTTGCGCATGACCACCATCGAAGCGGCGCCCCCCGCGTCCTGATGGCCATGTCCGATCGATTGCTGGCCGCGTGGTACGCGGGTCATCCGGCCCTGAAGCTGTTGCAGCCACTGGAGTGGCTGTACCGGCGCGTGGTCATGAACAAGCGCAAGCGCTTTTTGGCGGGTGAGGGCGAGATCTATCAGCCGCCGGTGCCGCTGATCGTGGTCGGCAACATCACCGTGGGTGGCACCGGCAAGACGCCGCTGATTCTATGGATGATCGAGCACTGCCAGCGCAGCGGCCTGCGGGTCGGCGTGGTCAGCCGCGGCTACGGCGCCAAACCGCCGCAATTGCCATGGCGAGTTGAAGCCGAACAAAGCGCCGACATCGCGGGTGACGAGCCGTTGTTGATCGTCCAGCGCACGGGTGTGCCGCTGATGATCGACCCAAATCGCAGCAACGCTGTCAAAGCGTTGCTGGCCAGTGAGCCGCTGGACCTGATCCTGTCTGACGACGGCATGCAGCACTACCGCATGGCCCGCGACCTGGAACTGGTGTTGATCGACGCCGCTCGCGGCCTGGGCAACCGTCGTTGCCTGCCTGCCGGGCCATTGCGTGAACCGGTCGAGCGCCTGCAAAGCGTCGACGCGGTGCTCTACAACGGTGCCGCGACTGACCGCGATGATGGATTTGCCTTTCAATTGCAATCCACCGCGCTGGTCAATCTGCGCAGCGGCGAACGGCGCCCCCTCGACCACTTCCCCAGCGGCCAGGCCCTGCACGCGGTGGCCGGCATCGGCAATCCGCAACGTTTCTTCAAGACCCTCGAAACGCTACACTGGCAGCCGGTTCCACATGCGTTTGCCGACCACGCCGAATACAGCGTGGAGGCTTTGAATTTCACGCCGTCATTGCCGTTGGTGATGACGGAAAAAGACGCGGTGAAATGCCGTGCCTTTGCCGCCGCCGACTGGTGGTACCTGGCGGTCGATGCCGTGCCGTCGCCGGCCTTCRTGGCCTGGTTCGACACACAGCTGATGCGCCTGCTGCCGGCTCGTTTGTTGCCTTAAATCCGTTTTTTCCAGGGAATGCTCATGGACACCAAATTGCTCGATATCCTCGCTTGCCCGGTCTGCAAAGGCCCGCTCAAGCTCAGCGCCGACAAGACCGAGCTGATCAGCAAGGGCGCAGGCCTGGCCTACCCGATTCGCGACGGCATCCCGGTGATGCTCGAATCCGAAGCGCGCACCCTGACCACCGACGAGCGCCTGGATAAATGACTACAGCCTTTACCGTCGTCATTCCGTCGCGTTTCGCCTCTACCCGCCTGCCGGGCAAGCCACTGCTGCTGATCGCCGGCAAGCCGATGATCCAGCACGTCTGGGAACAGGCGAGCAAAAGCGGTGCCGAGCGTGTGGTAGTCGCCACCGACGATGCGCGCATTATCGAGGCCTGCAAGGGCTTCGGCGCCGAAGTGGTACTGACCCGTGAAGACCACAACTCCGGCACTGATCGCCTGGCCGAAGTCGCGATGAAACTGGGCCTGGCGCCCGATGCCATCGTGGTCAACGTACAGGGCGACGAACCGCTGATCCCGCCAAGCGTGATCGACCAGGTGGCCGCCAACCTGGCTGCTCATACCGAAGCGCGCATGGCCACCCTGGCCGAGCCGATCGAAGACGTGGACACCCTGTTCAATCTCAACGTGGTCAAGGTCGTCAGCGACCTCAATGGCCTGGCGCTGACGTTCAGTCGTTCCACTTTGCCCTGGGCGCGGGATGCGTTCGCCGTGAACCCTGAGCAGTTGCCCGAAGGTGTGCCGTATCGCCGCCATATCGGCATTTATGCCTACCGCGCCGGTTTCCTGCAGGACTTCGTCAGCTGGGGTCCATGCTGGCTGGAAAACACCGAGTGCCTGGAACAGCTGCGTGCCCTGTGGCATGGCGTGCGGATCCATGTGGCCGACGCACTGATCGCGCCGCCAGCCGGTGTCGATACCGTTGAAGACCTAGAGCGCATTCGTCGCCTGCTGGAGAAGTGATGCGGGTTCTGTTTGTCTGCCTGGGCAACATCTGCCGCTCTCCCACGGCCGAAGGCGTGCTGCGGCATAAGTTGCGCGAGGCCGGCTTGGCCGATCAGGTTGAAGTGGCCTCCGCAGGCACCGGCGACTGGCATGTCGGCAAGGCGCCGGACCAGCGCAGTCAGGCCGCGGCGAAGCTGCGTGGCTATGACTTGTCCACCCAGCGCGCCCGGCAAGTCAGCCGCGCCGATTTCGCCACCTACGATCTGATCCTGGCGATGGACAACAGCAACCTGCGCAACCTCAAGGCCTTGCAGCCGGCCAAGGGCAAGGCCGAACTCGACCTGTTCCTGCGCCGTTACCAGTCGCCAGTCGATGAAGTGCCGGACCCGTACTACGACGGCGAGCAAGGCTTCGAGCAGGTGCTTGACCTGATCGAGCACGCCAGTGATTTACTGGTGATCGAATTGAAGGGACGGTTATGAGTTTGCAGGTTCAATCGCAGGTTTCGCTCAAGCCGTTCAACAGCTTTGGCGTGGACGTTGAGGCTCGGCTGTTTGCCGAGGCCCATAGCGACACCGATGTGCGCGAAGCCCTGGCCTATGGGCTGAAACACGAGGTTGCGGTGCTGGTGATTGGCGGTGGCAGCAACCTGCTGCTGACGGCGGATATCGATTCGCTGGTGCTGCGCATGGCCACTCGCGGAATTCGCGTGCTGAGCGATGACGGCAGCAAAGTGGTGATTGAGGCCGAGGCGGGCGAGCCTTGGCATCCCTTTGTGCAACACACACTGTCCCTGGGGTTGTCCGGCCTGGAAAACCTCAGCCTGATTCCCGGCACCGTCGGCGCGGCACCGATGCAGAACATCGGCGCCTATGGGGTCGAGATCAAGGACGTGTTCGCCGGCCTGACCGCCCTCGATCGCCAGAGCGGCGAACTGCGCGATTTCAGCCTGGCGGAGTGCAACTTCGCTTACCGCGACAGCCTGTTCAAGCAGGAGCCGGGGCGTTGGTTGATCCTGCGTGTGCGTTTCGCCCTCGACCGTGCTGCGCATTTGCATCTGGAGTACGGTCCGGTACGTCAGCGCCTGACCGAACAAGGCATCGAGCATCCAACCGCCAGCGATGTCAGTCAGGCCATTTGCAGCATCCGCAATGAAAAACTCCCGGACCCGGCCGTACTCGGCAATGCCGGCAGCTTCTTCAAAAACCCTCTGGTGTCGGCGGCGCTGGCTGCACGGCTCAAGGGCGAATACCCGGACCTGGTGGCCTATGCGCAACCCGACGGGCAGATGAAGCTGGCCGCCGGTTGGTTGATCGAGCGGGCAGGGTGGAAGGGTTTCCGTGAGGCTGACGCTGGCGTGCATAAATTGCAGGCGCTGGTGCTGGTCAACTATGGCGGCGCAACGGGCCTGCAATTGCTGAACCTGGCGCAGCGCATCCAGAAAGACATTTTCGAGCGTTTCCATGTCGATCTGGAAATGGAACCAAACCGCTATTGAGTTAGGGGGCGTTCTCAATTAGTTTTCACGCCGCGCCGGGCCTGCTGTTGTGCAGGGCAAGGCGCGAGAAGCGTGGTTTGGTCATTCCAAATAAGCTTCGAGCAACGCAGCCCTGCACAACAGCAGGCC
>NZ_JBFUIC010000095.1:0-17652 GCF_056402075.1 Pseudomonas sp. P4_C3 | reverse complement strand
GATCTCGCCGCTGCGTTTCCATTCTTCAAGTGTTTCTTTAACTATCGCGCGTCGCCCATAGTGGAATCTCTCTCGAAAGGCTCGTAATACTGAAGGGTCAGATTGTCCCTCGGCTATGATTTGAGCAAGTATTCGGCCTGGCCAACCAGAAAACTGCTCTACCAGTGTGCGGAAATGAGCAGCGATGGCCTTTTTGGGACCGAGTTCAATTGGCAGTGGGGTCTTGAGAAGATGGTTTTCAATGAATGCGTCAATCACGAGCAATGCTTTAGAGTCCCACCATCTGTAGATCGTTGCTTTGCTGACACCGGCTTCCTTTGCAATTGCCTCAATCGAGATGGCCTGAATAGAGTTCTCGTGTAGCAACTTGATGGTCGAATTCAGTATTTGCAGTCGAGTAGCTTCGCTGCGTGGTCGTCCTAAAGACTTCTCCTGCATAAAGTATTCCTTAATAAATGACTAATTTTAACAGGAGCGTAAAGCTGCATGTGCTCACTCTGCGGCGTGGGCGGCTGCCTGCTGAAATCAAGCTGAGGCGTTTCTGATCGTAGCCAACAGACCACTCAAGAAGCAATGTAAAAAAACGCTTTGGGCTTGGCTTGGCGAGTGTGGAAGGCCCATGAGGGCTGACTCTGTAGGCAGGTGAAGGCTGCCAGCTGACGAAACCGAAAAAAGTAAGCTTGCACAAAACGGTACGGATCGTATATTTTTTGTTTCGCGCATATGAAGCCTGTCACGGGCACAACAACAAGAACGCGCGGAGGAAACAAACATGCATCAGGGTTCGAGCCTGAAAGGCGATGTTGCGACCGTTACCATTGTGGGCCGCATCTGGCACTCGACCAGTGAACAGGTGGCTGAACGCGACAAGCAATTCGCGTCCGCTGATTTCCAAAACTTCCCCGTCAACGCTGCTTCGACGCGCGATACCAACGGCTCGATCCTCGACGCCGATCTCAGTCTCTTAATCGGGGTTCAGAGCTCCGCTACATTCCTCAACATTTTCGGGGAGTGAGCATGTCGATCCCCAATATTTCCAATCTCGGATTTGGGCGGCGCCAGTTTCTCGTGTCCACCGCAAGTGCCGCGACGCTCGCCATGCTGGGGGCGCTACCGGTGCTCGCGAAGCCATCCGGAGAGATCGCTCGAGAACCATTCGACCCCAGTCAGTTTGACGTTCGCTTTGTCGTGACGGACCGCCGATTGCCGCAAAGCCTGGCTTTCGCCATTGAGCATGCCAAAAAAGGCAGTGCGCGGCTTGAAGTCACGAATGGACTCACGAGGCTTTGGCAGGAATCGCTCGTACCGTTTTGGCGTGAGCAAGGTGGCGCTGTCGCCGGACTCACCACGCGCGAGGTTTGGCACTGCCTTGCAGAACAAGCACGCAGCCAGTCGCGCCGTACTGTTGTGCTGCATCAGTACGACGTACCGGCGAGCCAACCCAATCCTTTGGTTTCATGGATCATCGCGTGAATTATGAGAACACCCCCGAATGTTTCCCCCGAAGTTTTTTCCGTCGCGCTACAGGCGTTTGCTGGTGTAGTCGGAAAAGAATGGGTCTTCGTTGAGGACGAGGATCTGTTTCCCTACCGTGATTCTTATTCCCCGCTGCGCGACACGCCCGAGGATCGAAGCGCATCAGCTGYCGTGGCGCCCGGTTCGGTTGAAGAGGTGCAGGCGGTCGTGCGCATTGCCGATAAGCACCGCATACCGCTTTATACGATTTCCACCGGCAAAAACCTCGGCTACGGTGGTTCAGCGCCCAATCATGGCGGCAGTGTTGTGCTGGATCTGAAGCGGATGAACCGCATCATTGAGGTCAACGAAAGCAATGGCTACGCAATCGTGGAGCCCGGCGTCAGCTATTTCGATCTGTATAACTACATCCAGGAACGTGGCCTGAAAGTGTGGTTGGATGTCGCCGACCCCGGCTGGGGCAGTGTGGTTGGCAATGCGCTTGACCATGGAGTAGGTCACACGCTGTCGCGCTTTCGCAACCATTTCGATTCGCACTGCGGAATGGAGGTGGTGCTGGCAAATGGGGAGGTGGTTCGCACAGGAATGGGAGCGCTTCCCGGTTCCCAGACGTGGGGGCAATTCAAGATGGGCATGGGGCCGATCCTGGATGGCATTTTTTCCCAGTCCAATTTCGGCGTTGTCACCAAGATGGGCATTTGGTTGATGCCGGCACCAGAAGCCTTCATGCATGGCATGGTGATGGCCGCGCGTTATGACGACCTGCACGCGGTAGTGGAATTGCTCAAGTACGTCGAGAACACTGGGTTAGCCCCTGGTGCTCCGGAAATGGGTAGCCCGCTGCTGGGTGTCAGCAATTACACGAAACACCTTGTCGACGCATTTTATGATGGCCCGCCGCAGTTGCAGAAACCGCATGCCGAGCTGGTTGCGAAAGCCAGCGTTGGCTTTTCGGCAGAGTTGCAGAAGTATGGACAGGACAACAACATTCCTTACTGGGTGCTTAACCTGAAGTTCTACGGACCACCGAAGGTGATCCAGGCCCAGTGGGAGGCGGTACAGGAGCTGGCCGCAAAGTCGATCAAGGGAGTGCGCTTTCAGGCTGGCCAGATTCAGACCGATCCGCGCAAGGCTTCCGCTGAGTGGACGGTTTACCCACAGGATGTGGGTGTACCAAACATGGACTTCTTCGGTATGGGCACGCGTGCCGGAGGCAACCCGCACCCAATGCGCGGCCATATGTGGTTCTCTCCAGTCATTCCACAGACTGCGCAAGGCATCCTCGAAGCCAACCGTGTCWTCGAAGAAGCGCACCGCACCATGCCTGCGCTGCAGAATGTGCCGATCTGGAACCTCAGGCCTTTTGCGTTGCCTGCGCCGTTTTTCGAGCGCGCTTTCCTTTTCATCGTGGGCTTCCCGATTACCGATGATACGGCGATGAACAAAGCCTCCATCAAGGCGTATCGGACGCTGCTCGATATTGGCGCACAGCATGGCTGGGGCGAATATCGTTGCCACCCGGAATTCCAGGACCAGGCCATGGGCCTGTATTCGTACAACAACAACAGCCTGCTGCACTTGAACGAGGTCATCAAGGACGCCATCGATCCTAACGGAACTCTTTCGCCGGGCCGCTACGGCATCTGGCCCAAGCATTTGAGGAAGGGCACCAAATGAAAACGAACAGTTTCATCGTGCTGATGATGCTGGCAGGTCTGGCAGTCGCCTCCGAACCGGCCAGGGACGTCGAACCGGGTCAGCGTGGCAAGCAGGTTTTCGATCAGTGGTGTGCGATCTGTCACGTCGCAGCTTCACGCATGCCTGGCACAGCTTCGCTGGCGGCCAAGTATGGCGGCAGCTTACCGGCTGCATTGGAAGAGCGCACTGACATGCCCCCGGCCTTCATCAAGTATTTCGTTCGCAACGGCGTACTGATCATGCCGGCATTTCGTAAAACCGAAATAACCGACGCCGACCTTGAATTGCTTGTCGGCTACCTAAAGGCTAAAGACCAATGAGCTCACATTCTGTTTCTGACTCTCTGACGAAGGCTGCTGGCAACCGGAAGGAAGCCCGCTACGGTACCGCGGCGCTCGTCATCGGGCATTGCGCTGGCCTGATGGATATCACCACTTTGCCGATCTGGGTTGGAATCGTCCTGATCGGGCAACTGGCACTTGATCCGCAGCGTGCCGGGTTCCTTCTGACTCTGTTCCTCGGGTCGGTCGTGCTCAGCAGCCTGTGTATTGCACCAAAACTATCCCGACTCAACCGCAAGCGCATAACGTCGGCGGCTTATGCCGTGGCGGGTATGGCCTTCGCCAGCATGCCAAGCGTAAGTGGTAGCTATACCCTTTTGGCTTCGGCGCATGTCGTGGCAGGTCTGGCGGTCGGCTGCGGCCTGTCGATCGTTCACGGGACGATGGGTGGCACTGCCAATCCGCACCGCACAGCGGCAATGGCATTTAGCTCGCTGAGCCTACTGTCCATCCTGGTGATGGCGACGCTGCCTCCGCTAGTGGGCAAGAACGGCCCGAACATATTCTTCTACACAATGTCGGGCATCATGTTTACTGCCGCACTCGCCGCACTGCTGGCTTTTCCGAAGGCCGCCCGTGCGATCCAGCACGATCGATCCAAGCTCGCCAAGTTGCCTGCGCGAGTATGGTTCGGCATCGCTGGCGTGAGTCTATTGATGGTGAGCCATTCGATGGTCTTCGGATTCATCGAGCGTGTAGGAGGCTGGCACGGATTCAGCGCGGCGCAGATCACCACGGTGCTTGTCATCAGTGGCTTCGTGAATCTCGTACCTGTCGCCCTTTCCAGTCTCCTTGAACGCCGCTTGCCGGCCTCGGGCGTAGTCATGGCGGGACCTCTGATACAAGCCACTGCAGCAGTTGCTGTGACCCAGTTCAGTGGTTACGGGGTTTACATCGTAGYGACCTCAGTTCTCATCGCCGTCGTCACATTCACCCATGTGTTCGCATTCGGGGTACTTGCGCGACTGGATCCGTCCGGTCGCGTGGTCGCAGCCACTCCGGTGATGGTCATGGCGGGTTCGGCTACTGGCCCACTCCTGGGGGGCGTGCTCGCCCTGCATGTTGGCTATGGCAGCTTGGGCTGGGCGGCATTGGCGTTGGGGCTTTTGTCCGCCCTCTGCTTTCGTCTAGGTACCCGTAAGGCGTGATGTAAAACAACAAAAATATGAAGTCCCTTACGAGAGGATTGGTATGAGCAAGCGATTGCAGGACAAGGTGGTTTTACTGACCGGCATTGGCAGTGGGATGGGGCGCGAGACAGCTCGCCTGTTCGCCAGCGAAGGTGCGATCGTCGTCGGCTGCGACATCAATCCGCAGACGGCCGCAGAAACCGCGAAATTGGTAGAAAGCGATGGTCATTCCATCGACGTGGTCGCTCCTGTTGACCTCAGCGACCGCGACGATGTAGCGCGTTGGATCGATGGTGCTGCCGCTTGGTATGGCCGCATTGACGCGCTCTACAATAATGCCAGTCTGCCGCGTTTTGCGCCTTTTGCGGTGCAGAGCGACGCCGATTATGTCTTCACTATCCAGAATGAACTCGATCTTGTCTGGCGCGCTTGCCAGCTTGCCTGGCCGTATCTGGTGAAGTCCAAAGGTGCCATCGTCAACATCGGCTCCGGTGCTGGCATGCAGGGAGCGAGAGCGCTGCCGCAGGCTGCACATGCCGCGGCGAAAGGTGCGGTCCTTGCCCTGACGCGCCAACTGGCCGCAGAAGGCATCGCTGTTGGTGTACGGGTTAACTCGGTCAGCCCTGGTGTAATGAACACCCCGCCGGTTCAGGCGATGTATCGGGAGTTTGGCGACAAGGCACCCGTGGCCCCGATCGTGGAGCGCACCCTGACGGGTAAGCCGGGCGAGCCGATCGCTGTCGCTTGGGCAGGCCTTTACCTGACCTCTGATGAGTCTAAATGGGTCACCGGGATCAATATTCCCGTGGACGGTGGCGCCAACTCAATCATGTAAGTCGATTCGGATTCAGTTGATTGAACCCGGCAAGCCGACCCTATACAGGCAAGAGTAGTTTTGACCATGACCAACATTTCGATGAATACAAGCAATGCAGCCAAGGTGCTGGCAAGCCCGCTGCAGATCAATGGATTGCAGATTAAAAACCGCATTATCCTTGGGCCGATGGCGGTACTTCGCCCGACCGAGGACGGCCGCCCAAGTGAGCAGACCATCGCGTTCCTCAAGCGTCGTGCGCAGGGCGGGGTGGGCCTGGTCATCGTTGGTGGATCGGTATGCAGCGAACGAGCCTGGAATGAGTCGCCGTTTTCGCCAAACCTTCGCTTTGACAAAGACGCATTCGTCGATGACCTCAAGCGTGTGTCCGATGCTGTACATGAATGTGGTGCGGCAGTGTTCGCGCAGCTGTTTCCGAGCTTCGGCCGCATGGGCGTGCCGCGCAACGGTCAGTGGATTTTGGCGGCCAGCCCGAAGCCGGTGAACCTGGGGGCTGGCGGCTTGCCCAACCATCTCCATATCCCCGGTGGCCGAATAACACCAGTGCCACACGAGGCCAGCATCCAGGAGATCAAGGACATCGAGGCGAGCGTCGTCGCCGGTGCACGCCGGGCCAAGGCTAGTGGTTTCGATGGCGTCGAGATTGGCGCACACATGTGCTACTTCTACTCGTCCTTTTTGTCCCCGTTGGCCAATCAACGCAGCGATGAATACGGTGGTTCGGTTGCGAATCGCGCTAGAGCCTTGCGCGATGTGGTTGCAGCAGTGCGCGCCGAAGTCGGCCCGGATTATCCGGTGGGGGTGCGTATGAGTGTGAATGACCATATGCCCGACGGCCAGGGGCCGGAGGGTTACGCTGAGGTCGCAGCGCACATCGCCGAGGTCGGCCTGGACTTCATCTCCCTAAGCGAGGGCAACTACGAGTCGATGCGTGACAATGTGCCGAGTACTTCCGGCAACATGCTGAACCACGGGGAGCCGCAGGCCTTCCGCAAGGCACTAGGTAGCGGGGTGCTCCTGTTCCTTTCCAGTACTCCAGATCCCCGGCAAGCGGCGGCGGCTATTTGGGACGGCGATGTCGATGCAAGCATGCTGGCACGGCAGATGCTGGCCGACCCTGATTATGCGGTGAAGGTAATCGAAGGTCGTGAGGCTGAGATCGTGTGGTGCGACCATGCCAATTCCTGTTTACGCAGGCTGATACTCAACGCGCCGGTTGCCTGTCATAAAAACCCGGAGATGGGACGCGAGGATCCGAAGGCCAAACGTTCCACTCCGGTTCAGAACCTGGGCGTCTGGGTAGCCGGTAACAATGTGCTGATGGGCGTTGCCGATAAGCTCGTCCGCGCTACGCAAAAGAAATGACCCAATTGGGGCGAGTACTTCGATCAGTCTTATAGCGAGATGAGCGGGGTGTTCGTTTCCAATGGCTCGACGTCGGTATCCGATCAACTCAACGCCTGCGCACTGAACTTGATTAATAACGACTAGGCCTCGGGGTCAGTGCTCTTGACACCCAGTAAGTGGTACACAAAGTTTATATGCGACTCGGCAAACGCTTGGTTAAGTGGGGCGTGTCCAATCATGAGTCGCATGTAAACGGCCCCGTAAATCAAATCCATCAGTATCTCGATATCCGTATCGGGAGATATCTCGCCGCTCACCCTCCATTCCTCTAGCGTTTCTCGAATTATCGCGCGCCTTCCATAATGAAACCGCTCTCGAAAATCTCTCAAAGTAGAGGGATCTGACTGACCTTCCGCGAGTATTTGTGCGACCAGTCGACCGGCCCAACCAGAGTATTGGTCTACGAGGGAGCGGAAGTGCTGAGCAATTGCCTCTCTCGGACCCAGTTCTCGTGGCAAGGCTGTTTTCAACATTTGGTTCTCTATGAACGCGTCGATAACGACTAACGCTTTGGAGTCCCACCACCGGTATATGGTTGATTTACTAACGCCAGCTTCTCGTGCTATCGCCTCGATTGAGATGGCTTGAATGGATTTTTCCTGCAGCAGCCTGATGGTGGCATCCAGGATCTGACGGCGTGTAGCTTCGCTTCGTGGGCGACCCACTATCGATTTGTTGGTCGATACAGGTTTGTTAGTCGACATTTTCAAGATCCCTTACCCAGGTGCATTTGTTTCTAAAAAACAAAAGCCCAGGATGGCTCTCGTCAAGGAAATAATTAGTATACGCAGTGTTTAGTATATTGCCTGTGCGTGAAAAATTCTACCTTGACTGTGCTCAATCCAGCAGGAAAATGTTCGCTCGAAATAAGCTTGTTTTGTTGTTTTTAGCGCGGTATAGGGTGCTCAAGCAGAAGGCTTTGTTGCAGTGAAAATTGCTTCGCTTGGTCGACGCTCTACAAGTCATTGCGTTTCGTTTGTATGAGGCTTTTCGCTCGGATCTGTTGTCGGTAAGTCGGCGGCGCGGGGGGCAAGTCAGGAGGGAAGGGCAGCGGCCATCTTTAAACAGTCAGCGATGAACATCACTTTCAGGTCCATTCTTCTTCGCGTTTTGTTCGTTGCTTAAAGACTCTATGAAAAGTGCAATCTTCTATTTGTAACGTGCATTTTTCGTAGTGCCCCAGCACCTCATACTGAACGGGTGCTGACGCGCTTACCCGCTTGCCATCTAGCGTACGGTGCCTTCTGGCGCTGTTCGCAAGCGTCTGCCAAGCGGAGCGCCACTATCCAATAATAAAGAGACCGCCCATGAAAACTCCAAACCCGCTGCTGGAAGACCTGAAAGGTGTTCTGCCTACTATCGCGGCTAATGCCTTCGAGGCCGAACGCGCGCGTTGTGTTCCCGCCGAGAATATCGCTTTGCTCAAAGGCATTGGTATGCACCATGCGTTGCAGCCGAAAAAGTACGGCGGCATGGAGATCTCTCTGCCTCAGTTTGCCGACTGCATCGCATTGTTGGCCGGTTCCTGTGCCAGCACGGCCTGGGCCATGAGCCTTCTATGTACTCACAGTCATCAAATCGCAATGTTTTCCAGCAAGCTGCAGGATGAGATGTGGGGAAATGACCCCGATGCTACTGCCAGTAGCAGCATCGCGCCTTTTGGTCGCACCGAGGAGGTGGAGGGAGGCGTCACTTTCAGTGGTGAGATGGGATGGAGTTCAGGCTGTGATCATGCCGAATGGGCCATCATGGGGTTCTTTCGCGAGAATGCCGAAGGCACTCGGGATTATTGTTTCGCGGTGCTGCCAAGCAGTGACTACGAAATTCGTGATGACTGGTTTGCCGTTGGTATGCGTGGCAGCGGTAGCAAAACCCTGATCGTCAAGAATGCTTTCGTGCCCGAGCACCGAATCCAGAAAGCCAAGGACATGATCGAAGGCAAGTCGGCGGGCTTTGGTTTGTATCCGGACAGCAAGATTTTCTTCGCCCCTTATCGACCTTATTTCGCCAGCGGTTTTTCGACTGTCAGCCTGGGTATTGCCGAGCGCATGCTGGATGTCTTCCGCGAGAAAACCCGCAACCGCGTCCGTGCCTACACCGGTGCCGCTGTCGGCGCAGCCACCCCGGCATTGATGCGCCTGGCCGAATCCACGCATCAAGTTGCGGCTGCCCGAGCGTTGCTGGAAAAAAGCTGGGAGGAGATTGCCGAATACAGCGAGCGCCACGAGTACCCTAGCCGCACCACGCTCACGTTCTGGCGTACCAATCAAGGTTATGCCACGAAAATGTGTATCCAGGCTGTGGACCGTCTGATGGAAGCGGCCGGCGGCGGCGCCTGGTTTGAAACCAACGAGTTGCAACGCCTTTTCCGCGACGCACATCTTACGGGGGCGCACGCCTATACCGACTATGACGTTTGTGCACAGATACTTGGCCGCGAACTGATGGGTCTTGAGCCCGATCCCTCAATGGCCTAAGGCCGTTCGCCGTCAAGCCACAAGCCCCTCATAAAAATAATCAGAGCGCGCCCAGGGGGCGTGCTCGGGAGTCTTGCATGTCCGATATTAATGAAATTGCAGCTTCTTCTGCCTTCGATTCGCGTGCATTTCGCCGCGCCTTAGGTAACTTCGCCACCGGTGTGACAGTGGTGACAGCCGCCGATCACGATGGCCGAAAAGTGGGGGTGACGGCCAATAGCTTCAACTCGGTGTCGCTCGATCCGCCGTTGATTCTCTGGAGTATCGATAAGCGATCAACCAGCCATGATGTATTTGCTGCCGCTACCCACTTTGCCGTGAATGTACTTGCTGCAGATCAAATTGATTTGTCGAACAATTTCGCTCGTCCGAAAGACGATCGTTTTGCTGGCATCGAATACGAGTCAGGTCACGGAGGGGCGCCCATTCTTGCTGATTGCTCAGCGCGTTTTCAGTGCGAAAAATATCAGCAGGTGGACGGTGGTGATCATTGGATCATGATCGGTAGGGTAATGGCTTTCGATGATTTTGGTCGTTCGCCGTTGCTGTACCACCAGGGCGCATACTCCATGGTGTTGCCCCACACGCGCATGACAAAAAGTGCTGAAGGTCAGCCGCCGAGCAGCCACTTCCAAGGAAGGCTGAGCCACAATTTGTACTACCTCATGACCCAAGCATTGCGCGCGTATCAAGCAAGCTATCAGCCGCGGCAATTGTCGACAGGTTTGCGGACAAGTGAGGCGCGTATGTTGATGGTGCTGGAGAACGATGCAGGGTTGAGCCTCACGGATCTGCAACGGGAGGTGGCGATGCCCGAGCGGGAAATCGAAGAGGCCGTCGCCAATCTCACTCGTAAGGGGCTGGTCTGTGAAGAAGATAAGCGCTTGCGTCTGACCGTTAAAGGTATCGATGAAACAGAAGGATTATGGACAATAGCCCGAGAACAGCAGGAAAAAGTCTTCAGTCAATTCAGCGACGACCAATTGGAAACCTTCAAGACTGTGTTGAAAGCGGTTATCAGGCTCTGACGTGCTCTGGTTAGCGACCAAATGGACGGCGCCTAAATGCGCCGTTTTTTTATGGACGCTAGAAACGTCATCGCTATTTCGGCGTGATAAGATTATTAACATGCTAACTGATTTTTGAGCCGTTTCTAAATGCCCAAGCACCGACAGTCTTTGACACTCAACCTGCTCCAGGCCCGTGAAGTGGCCATGAGCTTTTTCCGGCCTTCTCTGAAGGATATAGGCCTCACTGAGCAACAATGGCGGGTAGTGCGGATTCTCAGCCAGCAGGGCGAACTGGAGATCAATCGCTTGGCGGACTTGGCATGTATTCTCAAGCCCAGCATGACTGGCGTACTGGCGCGGATGGAGACCGCAGAGTTGGTCGAACGACGGCGCTCAGAACACGACCAGCGCCGAGTGCTGGTGAAACTGACCGCTGCCGGAGACCGTTGCTTTGAAAGTATGAGTGGGCGCATGGAAGAGAACTATGAGCGCTTGCAGGAGCGCTTCGGCGCGGAGAAGTTGCAGACGTTGTTGGTGTTACTCAATGAATTGAAGACACTGAAGCGTTGAGGCGGAATGGTCACCGCTGGCATTGATGTCTGCCAGCGGTGAGCATTTGCAATTGACCTGAAATCAGTAAACACCGCCGGTACTGATCGTGGCCGGGGTATTTCTGAACTTGCTTGTCAGTGCTTGCAGGCCTTGCATCAGTACAGAGGTGTCGACGCCGACCGCTACGAATGCCGCGCCGAGCTCGATGTAGCGTCTGGCCAATCTTTCGTCGGCGCTGAGAATGCCGGGCGCTTTGCCGGCATCGCGGATTCGTATGATGGTGTCTTCAATTACTGCTTGAACTTCGGGATGGCCCGGGTTACCGCGATGGCCCATCGCAGCGCTGAGGTCGGCAGGGCCGATAAACACCCCGTCAACGCCTTCGACGTTGACGATGGCATCCAGATTCTCCAGGCCTTTCAGGCTTTCAATCTGCACCAGCAGGCATATTTGCTCGTCAGCCTTGTCCAGGTAGCCGGGCACGCTGTTCCAGCGCGACGCCCGCGCCAACGCGCTGCCTACACCGCGCACGCCACTGGGCGGATAGTGCACGGCACGCACCAGCTCTCGCGCTTGTTCGGCGCTTTCGACCATCGGCACCAGTAAAGTCTGTGTGCCGATGTCCAAAATCTGTTTGATCAACGTTGTGTCGCCAGCGACAGGGCGGATCACTGGATGACTAGTGTAGGGCGCTATCGCCTGCAATTGGCCAAGCATGCTGCGTATATCATTGGGCGCATGCTCGCCGTCGATCAATAGCCAATCAAAGTCGGCATTGGCTGCCAGCTCTGCGCAGTAAGGGTTGGCCAGACCGAGCCAAAGGCCGATTTGAGCCTTGCCACTTTTCAGGCGTTGTTTGAATGTGTTGATGGGCATATCCATGAATCAGTCCTCCAGGAGTCAGACGAAGCGGCAGGAGATGGAGCCCAGCATGTCGTAGTCGACATGGAAGGTATCGCCTGGACTGGCGGCCACTGGACGGGTAAACGACCCTCCCAGAATGATTTGCCCCGGTTGTAACGTGACGTCGTAGGGGGCGAGCTTGTTGGCCAGCCAGGCGACACCTTTCGCGGGATGATTGAGCACCGCGGCAGAAACCCCTGATTCCTCGATCACGCCATTGCGGTACAAAACGGCTGGCACCTTACGCAGGTCGACTTCATGAGGGCGCACAGCACGGCCACCCATGACCACTCCCGCGTTCGCCGCATTGTCGGAAATGGTGTCGAAGACCTTGCGCGTGGCTTTGGTCTCGGGATCGATCTGCTGAATACGCGCGTCAATGATTTCCAGGGCAGGGATCACCCATTCAGTAGCATCCAGTACATCGAAAATGGTCACGTTCGGGCCTTTGAGCGGCTTGCCGAGGATGAATGCCAGCTCCACTTCAACGCGCGGCACGATAAAACGGTTGAAGGGGATATCGGTGCCTTCGTCGAACAGCATGTCGTCAAGCAACGCCCCGTAATCCGGTTCTGTAATGTTTGATGAAACCTGCATGGCCCGAGAGGTCAGGCCAATCTTGTGCCCCACCAGCTTGCGTCCGTTCTTTATTTTCTGCGCCACCCAGGCTCGCTGAATGGCATAGGCATCTTCGATGGTGATCTGTGGATGCGCGATGGAGAACTGCCCGACTTGCTCACGAGAGCGTTCGGCGTTGTCCAGTTGAGCAGCGGCTTGCTGGATAAATTCTTGATCGAGCATGACGTGGATCTCTTAATGAGGATTGACGATGGCGGCAGGCGTGCGCAGCACCAGGAAGGCGCCTGCGACGATCAAGGTCGCGAGGACGTAGAGGGCAAGGCTGGCGCTGTGGGTGGTGTCACGCATCCAGCCAATCAGATTGGGTGTCAGAAACGAGGCAATACTTCCCAGAGAGCTGATCAAGGCGATGCCCGCCGCCTGGGTGCTGTTTGACAGGAATGCGGGAGGCAGCTGCCAAAACATCGGTAGTGCGGCGCTCGCGCCCATACCGGCAATCACCAATCCGCCGATTACCATGAAGGGATCGTCAGGCAAAAGTCCGGCTACGGCGATACCGAGGGCTGACATGAGCAATGGCACACTCAAGTGCCACCGGCGTTCGCGGCGCCGATCCGATGAGCGTCCGCAGGCGATCATGAAACCGCAGCCTGCCAGATAGGGCAGAGCACTGAGCAGGCCGACCTTGCCATCGCTGCCAATCCCGGAGCTGTGAATCAGTGTAGGCATCCAGAAAGCTAGCGTGTTGACCGCCAACATGACCGCGCAATAGATGCCCACCAGCAGCCAGACCTGAGGATCTCGCAGTATTCCGCCAAACGAGATGATGGATTTGCGTTGCTCTTCGCTAGCCAGTTGGTTGCGCAGTTGGTCTTTCTGCTCGTTGCTCAGCCAGCTGACTGACTCGAAGTTGTCAGGCAACACCTTGAGTACCAGCAAGCCGAGAAGCACGACTGGCGCGCCTTCAATCAGGAACATCCACTGCCACCCACGCAGGCCCCCAACATCATGAAAGCCTTGCAGGATACCGCCCGATAGAGGGCCACCGACGACCCCGGCCAGCGGCACGGCAATGGCAAACAACGCGGTTACTTGTGCGCGCCTGCTGGCTGGATACCAGCGGTTCAGGTACACCAAAATGCCTGGGAAAAATCCGGCCTCGGCGACRCCGAGCAAGAAGCGCAACGCGTAGAAACCCTCAGCGTTTTTGATCAACAGCATGCTGGTCGACAGGGTCCCCCAGACGACCATCAACAAAGCGATCCAGCGTCGTGGCCCGATGCGATCCAGAGCGATGTTGCTGGGTACACCGAACATCGCGTAGGCAATAAAGAACAGGCCCGCACCAAAGCCGTAGACGGTATCGCTGAACTGCAGGTCGGCGCCCATCTGCATCTTGGCGAAACCAATGTTGATCCGATCAAGATGAGCAAACAGGTAACACACCAGCAGCAGTGGCATCAGCCGCCAAGTCACTGTGCGGTGGGTGGACATTGAGGCATCGCTCAAAGGCTGTGTAGCGGAAGTGGCTATGCTCATGATTTTGTACTTTTTGTGAGAGTGGCCGTTGGGGGGGAGGGCTTGCTAATTCGCCTGCTGCTTGAGGAAGGCATGCACGTTGTTGAGCTTGAAGTTCAGCTCGGGGTGCAGCTCGATCATTTCAAACGACAGCGCCAGCAGACGTTCCGCCTGCAGCGGAGCAAAGTGCGCGGTAATGACTTCGAACAGCTTTTCAGCGACCTGTTGGCGCGTCGCCAGGTCGCGGCCATGGCCAACCTTCAGCGTCATGTGGACGAAGGCGTAATCGTGTTTACCGTCGGCCATGCGCCACGTATCCAGTCGAACGCCTCGGCTTCGGATACCCCCCAGCGGAAATACACCGCTGCCCCCCAGTGTCGCGTGGACTTTTTCAAAAAGGCCCGGCAAGTCGGCCTGTAGCTCGATGTTGTCGGTGTATTCAGCAATAAAATGCGGCATGTGCCCTCCTGGTAGGCAGTTGCGCTGAACGGCGGGCGCGTCCCTGCCGCTTGAGCGAAATTCAGAGCGGGAAAATGGCGTTGATCTGGCCGGTTCCGGAGCTGCCAAAGGGCTCTGTGAGGACTTCGACCGGCTTGTTGTAGTCCGGTCCGCCCAGCAGACCCAAGAGCATTGCGGTGTCGTGCATCTTGCCCTCGCCGAAGCAGTGTTYGGCGTAATCAGGAAGCATCGCGCAGAACTCTTTGAATCGACCTTCACGCCACAGCTTGACCACGTGCATGTCGACCTGTTTGTCGAATTCGCGCGTCCAGTTGTGGATATTGGCTTCCGCTTCGCGATCGTCAGAGAAACGGTGTGACAGAGAACCGGAGGCCAGCACCAGGACTTTGCGGTCGCTCTTCTCGATTGCGCGGCGTACGGCGGCGCCGAAAGTGAAGCTGTCTTCCAGACGATGCCAGGCACACCAGGCCGCGATGGAAATCACCTTGAGTTTTTCGGCTGCAGGTACATCCATGTGCATGTAGCGCATGGGCACCAGGGTGCCGTATTCCAGTTCCAGGCTCGGGATGTTATGCGACAGCGTGCGCACCCCGGCCGCGTTGGCTTCCTCTGCGATCAGTTGTCCAAGTTCCGGGCAGCCTGGGTAGTGGTAAACCATGTCCTTGATGAAATGCGGTAGTTCATTGCTTGTGTAAACACCACTGAAATGCTCACCGTTGTTCACGTGGTAGCCGCTGTTCACCAGCCAGTGCACGTCGAACACGACGGCGGTGTCGGCACCTAACTCACGCGCGCGACGACCTATTTCCTTATGCCCTGCAATAGCTGCAGCACGGCAGCCGTGGTGTTTGCCCGGCAGTTCGGACAAGTACATCGACGGTACATGGCAAACTTTTGCTGCCAGGACGACTTCGCCCATGATGATTCTCCTGAAATTATTCTTGTCGATTCAATTCAGCGGCCAGTGAGAACCGCGATGAGCTGATGCGCGCCTCATCGCAGCCTTCAGCAGCGGCTATCGGCTGCTCACAATCCCCAGCGAGGGATGTGATGATTGCCCATGGAAATGCAGACGTTCTTGATTTCGGCGAAAACTTCGAAGCTGTATTGGCCACCTTCGCGCCCGGTACCGGAACCTTTCACGCCACCGAACGGCTGACGTAGATCACGCACGTTCTGGCTGTTGATGAATACCATGCCGGCTTCGATGCCGTAGGCCAGACGATGCGCCTTGCCGATGTCCTGGGTCCAGATGTAGGACGCCAGGCCGTATTCGGTGTCGTTAGCCAGTTGCAGGGCCTCGGCTTCATCCTTGAACGGAATCAGGCACACTACCGGACCGAAGATTTCTTCCTGGGCAATGCGCATTTTATTGTTCACGTCGGCGAACACCGTCGGCTGGATGAACTGACCTTTGCTCAAGTGGGCTGGCAGGTTGGCCGGACGTTCCAGGCCGCCTGCGAGGAGGGTGGCGCCTTCTTCGATGCCGATCTTGATGTAGCCGGTGACCTTGTCGTAGTGGGCCTGGGTGATCATCGAGCCGACCTGGGTTTTCGGGTCTTGTGGATCACCGACGATCAAGCGTTTGGCACGTGCCGCGAACTCAGCCACGAACTGCGGGTAAACACTTTCCTGAATGAAGATACGGCTACCGGCGGTGCAGCGCTCGCCATTGAGCGAGAAGATGGTGAACAACGCCGCGTCGAGGGCACGCTCCAGGTCGGCATCTTCAAAGATCAACACGGGGGACTTGCCGCCCAGTTCCATGGAATACTTTTTCAGGCCGGCGGTTTGCATGATTTTTTTGCCGGTGGCAGTGCCGCCGGTGAAGGAGATCGCTCGTACGTCCGGGTGCCTGACCAGCGCGTCACCGGCAGTAGCACCATAGCCCTGGATGACGTTGAGCACACCGTTCGGAATGCCGGCTTCGACGGCCAGGCGACCCAGTTCGTTGGCCGTCAGCGGCGACAGCTCGGACATTTTAAGCACGGCAGTGTTGCCCAGTGCCAGGCACGGTGCTGTCTTCCATGTTGCCGTCATGAACGGCACGTTCCAGGGTGACACCAGGCCGCAAACGCCCACCGGCTGGTACAAGGTGTAGTTGAGCATCTGGTCGTCGACCGGGTAACTGTGGCCGTCCATGCGGGTGCAGACTTCGGCGAAAAAATCGAAGTTGTGCGAAGCGCGCGGAATCAACACGTTTTTGGTCTGATGGATCGGCAGGCCCGTGTCCAGGGTTTCCAGCTCGGCCAGGTGTGGAACATTTTGCTCAATTAGTTCGCCAAGTTTGCGCATGAGTCGTGCGCGCTCTTTGGCCGGTGTATTGGCCCATTTAGGAAAGGCTTCCTTGGCTGYCGCCACCGCCTGTGCAACTTCTTCGGCACCGCCGCTGGCCACTTCACCAATCGCTTCGCCGGTGGCTGGATTGTAGTTGGTGAAGGTATCTTTGCTTTCGACCTCACGGCCATTGATCCAATGTTTGATCATATTGCTCAAGCCTCTTTACGGGCGGAGAAAAAATCCGCTTCGCTGACAATTCGATTAACGAGGCGACCAACGCCTTCGACTTCCACGATCACTTCATCGCCTGGAACTACGTCTGCAAGGCCTTCCGGCGTACCGGTGGCGATCATGTCGCCTGGCTGCAGGGTCATGAAACTGGACAGGTATTCGATCAGGTAAGGAATGTCGAAGATCATGTCTTTGGTCGAGCCTTCCTGGCGAAGCTCACCATTGATCCAGGTGCGCAGTTTCAGATTGCCCGGATCGGGGACATCTGCAACATCGACAATCCAGGGACCCACCGGGGTCGTGGCGTCACGGTTTTTTACCCGCAAATTAGGGCGGTAGTAGTTTTCCAGGYAATCGCGGATCGCGTAGTCGTTGCATACGGTGTAACCCGCCAGATAGCTCAGCGCATCTTCACGCTTGACGTTGCGCGCAGGCTTGCCGATGACCGCAACCAGTTCGCACTCATAGTGCATGTAGGCAACGTTGTCAGGTCTCCAGGTGATCTGATTGTGGCCGGTATAGGTGCCCGTTGATTTAACGAACACCAAAGGTTCGGTTGGCGGCGCGAAGGCGAGTTCGGCAGCGTGATCGGCATAGTTCAGGCCGAGGGCAAACATGTTGCCATGGGCCGGCGGCAGCCACTCGACCTGGTCTTCACTGAGGGAGCGGCCATCGCTCAGATGCACGATGTTGTCTGCATCAACCGTGACGGAATGTATTTGGCTTTCGAATCGGATACGAGCGTGTTTCATACGG
>NZ_JBFUIC010000094.1:0-17653 GCF_056402075.1 Pseudomonas sp. P4_C3 | reverse complement strand
CACTTGCAGGCGGTCGATGGGCGCCTGGAGGGGATGTGCGGGGCGCTGAAGGACCTGGGCAGCAATTACTGTGCGAAAGATCTGCCTGAGCTGCGCGAAGAGGACTTTGCCTGTGTGAAGGACAAGGATCAGAGTCAGGCTAGCTAGACCGAGTTGACCTTATCGCGAGCAGGCTCACTCCTACATTTGAAATGCGTTCCCCTGTAGGAGCGAGCTTGCCCGCGATGAACGATAACTCGGTATTACTGGCTGTTCTCAGCCAGCCTTTGCTATGATGCTGCCGCTCTTTTGCGGGTAAACCTGACTAAAGCACTAGGTCTTATAGTTGACTTAAATACTCGGGAATTGCATACTCGCCTCATTCCGAACTCCGTGGTAATTGTCCATGCGACTGACTACAAAAGGCCGATACGCCGTGACCGCCATGCTCGATCTGGCATTGCACGCGCAGCACGGGCCCGTGTCCCTGGCCGATATCTCCGAGCGCCAAGGCATCTCCCTGTCCTACCTCGAACAGCTTTTCGCCAAATTGCGCCGCAGCAATCTGGTGTCCAGCGTGCGCGGTCCGGGCGGTGGCTACCAATTGTCCCGCGACATGCAGGGCATCCAGGTCGCCCAGGTGATCGATGCGGTGAACGAATCGGTCGATGCAACCAAATGCCAGGGGCAGGGTGATTGCCATTCCGGCGACACTTGCCTGACTCACCACTTGTGGTGCGATCTGAGCCTGCAGATTCACGAATTTCTGAGCGGTATCAGCTTGGCTGACCTTGTGACTCGCCGTGAGGTGCAAGAAGTAGCCCAGCGTCAGGACCAGCGCCGTTGCAACAGCAAGGCGCCACGCCTGGACAAGATTGAAGCGTCCGCCGTCGAATGACAGCCGAAGAGCTAGCGGCACGCCAGCCAGCCTGATTTAGGAGATAGTCCATGAAATTGCCGATTTACCTTGATTACTCTGCGACCACCCCGGTTGATCCGCGTGTTGCGCAAAAAATGAGTGAATGCCTGCTGGTCGACGGAAACTTCGGTAACCCGGCGTCCCGTTCCCACGTGTTCGGCTGGAAAGCCGAAGAGTCCGTCGAAAACGCCCGTCGTCAGGTCGCTGACCTGGTCAACGCCGACCCGCGTGAAATCGTCTGGACCTCCGGTGCCACCGAATCCGACAACCTGGCAATCAAGGGTGCGGCGCATTTCTATGCCACCAAGGGCAAGCACCTGATCACCACCAAGATTGAGCACAAGGCTGTCCTGGACACCATGCGCCAACTGGAGCGTGAAGGCTTCGAAGTGACCTACATCGAGCCTCGCACCGATGGCCTGGTGACCCCGGAGATGATCGAAGCCGAACTGCGCGACGACACCATCCTGGTTTCGGTCATGCACGTGAATAACGAAATCGGCACCGTCAACGACATCGCAGCGATCGGCGAACTGCTCCGCTCCAAGGGCATCCTGTTCCACGTCGACGCCGCTCAGTCCACTGGCAAGGTCGAGATCGACCTTTCGAAGCTGAAAGTCGACATGATGTCGTTCTCCGCCCACAAGACCTACGGTCCTAAAGGTATCGGCGCCCTGTACGTAAGCCGCAAGCCGCGCGTACGTATCGAAGCGACCATGCACGGTGGTGGTCATGAGCGCGGCATGCGTTCCGGCACCCTGGCGACCCACCAGATCGTCGGCATGGGCGAAGCTTTCCGCGTAGCCAAGGAAGACATGGCTGCCGAGAACGCACGCATCAAGGCGTTGAGCGACCGCTTCTACWAGCAGGTCGAGCACCTGGAAGAGCTGTACGTCAACGGCAGCATGACCGCCCGCGTTCCGCACAACCTGAACCTGAGTTTCAACTACGTTGAAGGCGAGTCGCTGATCATGGCGCTCAAGGATCTGGCGGTTTCGTCCGGTTCGGCCTGCACCTCGGCGTCCCTTGAGCCTTCGTACGTACTGCGGGCCCTGGGCCGCAACGACGAACTGGCACACAGCTCGATCCGCTTCACCTTCGGCCGCTTCACCACCGAAGAAGAAATCGACTACGCCGCGCAGAAAGTCTGCGAGGCCGTAACCAAGCTGCGCGCTCTGTCGCCGCTGTGGGACATGTACAAAGACGGCGTCGATATCTCGAAGATCGAGTGGGCGGCACACTAACTATAGAAGCCGCCGGATACAGGTCCTGTAGCAGCGCGGCGGTACACGCAGCGCAACTGCAGGGTCTCAAGAGCGGCCCTGATGAGTGAGGATTGAGAATCATGGCTTACAGCGAAAAGGTCATCGACCACTACGAAAACCCGCGCAACGTCGGCAAGATGGACGCGGAAGACCCTGATGTCGGCACCGGCATGGTCGGCGCTCCGGCGTGCGGCGACGTGATGCGCCTGCAGATCAAGGTCAACGACGCCGGCATCATCGAAGATGCCAAGTTCAAGACCTACGGTTGCGGTTCGGCAATCGCTTCCAGCTCCCTCGCCACCGAGTGGATGAAGGGCAAGACCCTGGACGAAGCGGAAACCATCAAGAACACCCAGCTGGCTGAAGAACTGGCCCTGCCGCCAGTGAAAATCCACTGCTCGGTACTCGCTGAAGACGCCATCAAGGCGGCTGTTCGCGATTACAAGCAGAAGAAAGGCTTGATCTGATTTTCGAGTTTTGGCGACGAGTAAGGAGTCACCGATGGCTATCAGCATGACAGAAGCGGCTGCTCGACACGTGCGGCGCTCCCTCGACGGGCGCGGCAAAGGTGAAGGGATTCGTCTGGGTGTTCGCACCACAGGCTGTTCCGGCCTTGCCTACGTGCTGGAGTTTGTCGACGAGGTGGTTGCAGAGGACCAGGTGTTCGAAAGTCACGGCGAAAAAGTGATCATCGACCCGAAAAGCCTGGCCTACCTGGACGGCACCGAGCTCGATTTCGTCAAGGAAGGGTTGAACGAAGGCTTCAAGTTCAACAACCCCAACGTGCGCGGTGAATGTGGCTGCGGCGAAAGCTTCAACATCTGAGGCTTGTCGTGGGTACTCCTTGTCATTTCGCTTTATTCGAGCTGCAACCGAGTTTCAATCTGGACCTCGATCAGCTGGCTACGCGCTACCGAGAGTTGGCGCGCGGCGTTCATCCGGACCGCTTTGCTGACGCTTCCGAGCGCGAGCAGCGGTTGGCGCTAGAGCAATCCGCGAGCCTCAACGAGGCCTACCAGACGCTCAAGAGTCCACCCAAGCGCGCGCGTTACCTGCTCGCCTTGAATGGTGGCGAGCTGCCGCTGGAGGTCACGGTGCATGATCCGGAGTTTCTTCTGCAGCAGATGGAGTTGCGTGAAGAGCTCGAAGACCTGCAAGACAGTGCCGATTTGGCCGGTGTTGCAGCGTTCAAGCGTCGCTTGAAAACCGCTCAGGATGTACTGAACCAAAGCTTCGCGGCTTGCTGGAATGATGCAGCGCAACGTGAACAGGCCGAGCGCCTGATGCGGCGCATGCAGTTTCTCGACAAGCTCACCTACGAAGTGCGCCAGTTAGAAGAGCGCCTCGACGATTAACCCAGTGCCGCTCCGGTCGCACGCCTGATATACAGATAAGTCCTGATAACGATGGCCCTACTGCAGATCGCCGAACCCGGCCAAAGTCCTCAACCGCACCAGCGTCGTCTGGCTGTGGGGATCGACTTGGGCACTACCAATTCGCTGGTCGCTGCATTGCGCAGTGGTCTTTCCGAGCCTCTTGCCGACGCAGAAGGGCGGGTCATCCTGCCGTCTGCCGTGCGCTACCACGCCGATCGCGTCGAGGTTGGCGAATCCGCCAAGCTGGCCGCCGCCACCGATCCGTTGAACACCGTGCTGTCGGTCAAGCGCTTGATGGGTCGTGGTCTGTCCGACGTCAAGCAGTTGGGCGATCAGTTGCCGTACCGCTTTGTCGGCGGCGAGTCGCACATGCCGTTCATCGACACGATCCAGGGCCCGAAAAGCCCGGTCGAAGTCTCCGCCGATATCCTCAAGGTCCTGCGTCAACGCGCCGAAGCGACCTTGGGCGGCGAACTGGTGGGCGCGGTGATCACCGTTCCGGCCTATTTCGACGACGCTCAGCGTCAAGCCACCAAGGATGCGGCCAAGCTGGCCGGTCTGAACGTGCTGCGCTTGCTCAATGAGCCGACCGCGGCAGCCGTGGCTTACGGTCTGGACCAGCACGCCGAAGGCCTGGTCGCGATTTATGACCTGGGCGGCGGCACCTTCGATATTTCGATTCTGCGCCTGACCGGCGGTGTCTTCGAAGTCCTGGCTACCGGCGGCGACAGCGCCCTGGGCGGCGACGACTTTGACCACGCGATCGCTGGCTGGATCATCGAGAGCGCTGGCCTGTCCGCCGATCTCGACCCGGGCGTGCAACGCAACCTGCTGCAGACTGCTTGTGCGGCAAAAGAAGCGCTGACCAACTCTGCGAGCGTCGAAGTCGCTTATGGCGACTGGAAGGCTGAACTCACTCGTGAAGCCTTCAATGCGCTGATCGAGCCGATGGTTGCCCGCAGCCTGAAGGCCTGCCGCCGCGCTGTTCGTGATTCCGGTATCGAGCTGGAAGACGTGCATGCCGTGGTCATGGTGGGTGGTTCGACTCGCGTTCCTCGCGTTCGTGACGCCGTCGCCGAAGCCTTCGGCCGTGAGCCGCTGACAGAAATCGATCCGGATCAAGTGGTAGCGATTGGCGCTGCGATCCAGGCCGATACGTTGGCCGGTAACAAGCGTGATGGCAGCGAATTGCTGCTGCTCGACGTGATTCCGTTGTCCCTGGGGCTGGAAACCATGGGCGGCCTGATGGAGAAGGTGATTCCGCGCAACACCACCATCCCTGTCGCCCGCGCCCAGGACTTCACCACTTATAAAGACGGCCAGTCGGCCATGGCCATCCACGTATTGCAGGGCGAGCGTGAGCTGATCAGCGACTGCCGCTCCCTGGCACGCTTCGAGTTGCGCGGGATTCCGGCGATGGTGGCTGGCGCGGCGAAGATTCGCGTGACCTTCCAGGTCGATGCCGACGGTCTGCTCAGTGTTTCCGCCCGCGAACTGGGTTCGGGCGTCGAGGCCAGCATCCAGGTCAAGCCGTCCTACGGTCTGACCGACGGCGAAATCGCCAAAATGCTCAAGGATTCGTTCCAGCACGCCAATGACGACAAGGTTGCCCGCGTATTGCGCGAGCAGCAGGTCGACGCCCAGCGCCTGATCGAGGCGGTGCAGGCTGCTCTGGAGGCGGATGGCGAGCGCTTGCTCGACGCCGAAGAGCGCCTGGTCATCGACATGCAGGTGCAGGAACTGACCGAACTGATGAAAGGTACCGATGGTTATGCTATCGAGCAGCAGACCAAGCGTCTGTCGCAAGTGACCGACGCCTTTGCTGCCCGCCGCCTGGACTCGACGGTGAAAGCCGCGCTGGCGGGGCGCAACCTGAATGAGATTGAGGAATAACGATGCCGCAGGTCATTTTTCTGCCACACGAGAAGTTCTGCCCTGAAGGCATGGTTGTAGAGGCTGAGACCGGTACGTCCATCCTCGAGCTGGCCCATGAGCACCATATCGAGATGGAAAGTGCCTGTGGCGGTGTCTGCGCCTGCACCACTTGCCACTGCATCATCCGCGAGGGTTTCGATTCGCTGGAAGAGGCCGACGAGCTGGAGGAAGACTATCTTGATAGGGCCTGGGGGCTGGAGGCTCAGTCGCGTCTGGGCTGTCAGGCGAAAGTCGGGACTGAAGACCTGACCGTCGAAATTCCGAAGTACTCGGTCAACCACGCAGCCGAAGCGCCGCACTGATTCAAGGAGCTGTCATGAGTCTCAAGTGGACTGATGTTCTGGAAATTGCGATCCAGCTGGCTGAAAGCAAGTCCGATGTGGATCCGCGTTACGTGAATTTCGTCGATCTGCACCAATGGGTGCTGGCATTGCCGGAGTTCAGCGATGATCCGACCCGCGGTGGCGAGAAGGTGCTTGAAGCCATTCAGGCCGCCTGGATCGAAGAAGCAGACTGAGTCTGTACCGTACGCAGTTAGGCAATACCCAAGAACCCGCGTATAATTCGCGGGTTTAATTTTTCGTAAATTACCGTTTCTGGAGTTACACCATGGCTGTTCAACGTACTTTCTCCATCATCAAGCCTGACGCTGTTGCAAAAAACGTTATCGGCGAGATCACCACTCGTTTCGAAAAAGCTGGCCTGCGCGTTGTAGCTTCGAAACTGAAGCAACTGTCCAAAGCTGAAGCTGAAGGCTTCTACGCTGAGCACAGCGCTCGTGGTTTCTTCAACGACCTGGTTGCTTTCATGATCTCCGGTCCGGTTGTCGTTCAGGTTCTGGAAGGCGAAAACGCTATCGCTCTGAACCGTGAGCTGATGGGCGCTACCAACCCTAAAGAAGCTGCTGCCGGCACCATCCGCGCTGACTTCGCTGATTCCATCGACGCCAACGCTGTGCACGGTTCGGACTCCGAAGCCGCTGCCGCTCGCGAAATCTCGTACTTCTTCGCAGCTACTGAAGTAACCACTCGCTAAGCATTGGCTTAAGAGTGAAGGTGAATCCATGACTACATCGACTGTAAAAACCAACCTGCTGGGTCTGACTCAACAGGAAATGGAAAAATTCTTCGACTCAATCGGGGAGAAGCGTTTCCGTGCCGGTCAGGTAATGAAATGGATTCACCACCTTGGCGTCGATGATTTCGACGCCATGACGAACGTCAGCAAGGCCTTGCGCGACAAGCTCAAGGTGATTGCTGAAGTTCGCGGTCCTGAAGTGGTCAGCGAGGACATTTCCACCGACGGCACCCGTAAATGGGTGGTGCGCGTGGCGTCCGGCAGCTGCGTCGAGACCGTGTACATTCCCCAGGGCAAGCGCGGCACCTTGTGCGTTTCGTCCCAGGCAGGCTGTGCCCTGGATTGCAGTTTCTGCTCCACCGGCAAGCAAGGCTTCAACAGCAACCTCACCGCCGCCGAAGTCATCGGTCAGGTGTGGATTGCCAACAAATCCTTTGGCAGCGTCCCGGCAACCGTCGACCGTGCCATCACCAACGTGGTGATGATGGGCATGGGTGAGCCGCTGCTGAACTTCGACAACGTCGTCGCGGCCATGCATTTGATGATGGACGACCTGGGCTACGGCATTTCCAAGCGCCGTGTGACCCTGTCGACCTCCGGCGTGGTGCCGATGATCGATGAGCTCTCCAAGCACATCGACGTCTCCCTGGCGTTGTCCCTGCACGCACCGAATGACGCATTGCGTAACCAATTGGTGCCGATCAACAAGAAGTATCCGCTTAAGATGCTGCTCGAGTCGTGCCAGCGCTACATGTCGAATCTCGGCGAAAAGCGCGTGCTGACCATCGAGTACACCTTGCTCAAAGATATCAATGACAAGGTCGAGCACGCGGTGGAAATGATCGAGCTGCTCAAGAACATCCCGTGCAAGATCAACCTGATCCCGTTCAACCCGTTCCCGCATTCCGGTTACGAGCGTCCGAGCAATAATGCGATTCGTCGTTTTCAGGATCAGCTTCACCATGCAGGTTTCAATGTCACCGTCCGCACCACCCGTGGTGAGGACATCGACGCCGCCTGTGGTCAATTGGTAGGGCAGGTGCTGGATCGCACCCGTCGCAGCGAACGTTATATCGCCGTGCGTGAACTCAACGCCGACAACGATGTAGCGCAAGACGCCGCGAAATAACCAAGAGAGGAACTCTATGTCCCTGCGCTTTGCGCTGCTTTTGCTGTTGGCCAGCCTGTGTGCTGGCTGCGTGCTTTCGGGCGACTACAGCCCGATGAAGACCAGCAAGGGCCGCGATGAAGCGCGTGAGGCGTACGTTCAGCTGGGTATCGGGTATTTGCAGCAGGGGATGACCGAGCGCGCCAAGGTCCCGTTGAAAAAAGCGCTGGAACTGGATGGCTCCGACCCTGATGCCAACGCGGCGCTGGGGCTGGTGTTCCAGGCCGAGATGGAACCGGAACTTGCCGATGAGCATTTCCGCAAGGCGCTGTCTTCCCGTCCCGCCGATGCGCGAATCCTCAATAATTACGGCAGTTTTCTGTTCGAGCAGAAGCGTTACAAGGAAGCCTACGAGCGCTTTGAACAAGCCGCAGCCGATACCCTGTATCCTGAGCGTTCGCGGGTGTTCGAGAACCTGGGCATGACCGCTGCGATGCTCGGTCAGCGCGATTTGGCCCAGCAGCAACTGGAAAAAGCCCTGCGCCTGAACCGCCAACAACCTCGTGCATTGCTGGAAATGGCTGAGTTGTCTTACGAAGACAGGCATTATGTGCCCGCGCGTGACTATTACGACCGTTTTAGCCAGCTCACTGAACAAAATGCACGTAGTCTATTGCTCGGCGTTCGGCTGGCAAAAGTGTTTGACGACCGCGACAAGGCCGCAAGTGCCGGCCTGCAACTAAAAAGACTCTATCCCGGTACACCGGAATATCAGCAATACCTGTCGGAGCAATGATGAAAGCGGCGCATCCCGAAGTTGTAGCAGCGAATCGCGTAAACCCCGGTGAGACTTTGCGCCAGGCCCGCGAAAGCAATGGCTGGTCGCTGGCCGAAGTGGCCCTCAAGCTCAACCTCACCCCCACTTCCTTGAGCAATCTGGAAGCCGGCGCTTTCGACAAGCTGCCCGGGCATACTTTTGCCCGTGGTTACATTCGCGCCTATGCCAAATTGCTCGGCATGGACCAGGCCGTACTGGTCCAGCAATTCGATCAATCCACCGGTACCGACTCCCAGGGCAGCAGTGTTCACAGTCTGGGTCGTATCGAAGAACCGGTCCGGGTCTCCCACACCATCCTGCGAATCGTCAGCCTGCTGTTGCTGATCGCGGTGATCGGTGGCGGTTTCGTCTGGTGGCAGGATCAGACCTCGATGCGTACCAAGGACCTGATCGGGCTGGTTCCGGAACACGTTGAAGTCGAAGGCGCCGACGGTACTACGCAGATTCATCCACTGGACGAGCCGGAAGACCAGGCTGTCGTGGAAGGTCAGACCGAAGGCGGAACCGTCCTCGCACTGCCACAGGCCGACACTCCGGCAGAAGCTCAGGCGACTGCACCGGCGGTGCAGGCCACTCCAGCCGCGCCTGCTCACAATTCAGCGCCAGTTGTCGCAGCACCAGCGACTCCGTCAACTCCCGCCCCGGCAGCGCCTGCTGCCCCGGTCGCGACTGTTCCGGCAGCCCCGAGCGCTCCTGCTCCAGCGGTAACCGCGCCAGTGGCCGGTCAAGGCCAGGTTCAGGTGCAGTTCACCGCCGATTGCTGGACACAAGTGACCGACGGTAGTGGCAAGGTACTGTTCAGCGGTCTCAAGCGCAAAGGCGCCGGCCTGGCAGTCAATGGTAAACCACCGTTTACCGTGCGTCTGGGCTTTGCCCGCGGCGCTCAGGTCAGCTACAACGGCCAGCCGGTTGATGTCGCTCCGTTCACCAGTGGCGAGACTGCTCGCCTGAAGTTGGGTCAATAAGTCATGCACGGCGAATCTCCAATCAAACGTCGCGAATCCCGCAAGATCTGGGTCGGTAACGTGCCTGTTGGCGGCGATGCACCTATCGCTGTGCAGAGCATGACCAACAGCGACACCAACGATGTCGCGGCCACTGTCGCGCAAATCAATCGCCTGGAAGCGGCCGGCGTCGATATCGTGCGGGTCTCCGTACCGGACATGGACGCTGCCGAAGCCTTCGGCAAGATCAAGCAGCTGGTCAAGGTGCCCCTGGTTGCCGACATTCACTTCGATTACCGGATCGCTTTGCGCGTAGCCGAACTGGGTGTCGATTGCCTGCGGATCAACCCGGGCAACATCGGTCGCGAAGACCGCGTGCGTGCGGTGGTGGATGCCGCCCGTGACCGCGGGATCCCGATCCGTATCGGTGTGAACGCCGGCTCCCTGGAAAAAGACCTGCAAAAGAAATACGGCGAGCCGACCCCGGCTGCGCTGGTCGAGTCTGCCTTGCGTCACGTCGAGCACCTTGAACGCCTGAACTTCCAGGATTTCAAGGTCAGCGTGAAAGCGTCCGACGTGTTCATGGCCGTCGAAGCCTACCGCCTGCTGGCCAAGGAAATCGTCCAGCCGCTGCACCTGGGCATCACTGAAGCCGGTGGTTTGCGTTCCGGCACGGTGAAATCTGCCGTGGGCCTCGGTATGCTGCTCGCCGAAGGGATTGGCGATACTATCCGCATCTCGCTGGCGGCCGACCCGGTCGAGGAAGTGAAAGTCGGCTACGACATTCTCAAGTCCCTGCACCTGCGTTCCCGTGGCATCAACTTCATCGCCTGCCCGAGCTGCTCGCGGCAGAATTTCGATGTGGTCAAGACCATGAACGAGCTGGAAGGGCGCCTCGAAGATTTGCTGGTGCCGCTGGATGTCGCGGTCATCGGTTGCGTGGTCAACGGCCCGGGCGAAGCCAAGGAAGCCCATATCGGCTTGACCGGCGGTACGCCGAACCTGATTTACATCGACGGCAAGCCGTCGCAGAAACTGACGAATGACAATCTGGTGGATGAGCTTGAACGCTTGATCCGCCAGAAAGCGGCCGAAAAGGTCGAAGCTGACGCTGCCGTTATTGCGCGCGGCTGAACCTGACTGAAGAGCCGAACGAATTTAAGGATTTAAAGTGAGCAAGTCTCTGCAAGCCATTCGTGGCATGAACGACATCCTGCCCGAGCAGACCCCCCTGTGGCGTCATTTCGAAGGCACCGTTTCGCGCCTGCTGGATAACTACGGTTACAAGCAGATCCGCATGCCGATCGTCGAGTTCACCGAACTGTTCAAGCGTTCCATCGGTGAAGTGACCGACATCGTCGAAAAAGAGATGTACACCTTCGACGACCGCAACGGCGACTCCCTGACCCTGCGCCCTGAAGGCACGGCGGCCTGTGTGCGCGCAGTGCTGGAGCACGGCATCACCGGTGGTGGCCAGGTGCAGAAACTCTGGTACATCGGCCCGATGTTCCGCCACGAGCGTCCGCAGAAAGGCCGTTATCGCCAGTTCCACCAGATCGGTGTCGAAGTGTTCAACCTCGACGGTCCGGACATCGACGCCGAGCTGATCGTGCTGACCTGGCGCCTGTGGGGCGAACTGGGCATCCGCGATGCGGTCAAGCTCGAGCTCAACAGCCTGGGCACCAGCGAATCCCGTGGTCGTTATCGCGAAGCACTGGTCGAGTTCCTGTCCCGGCATCTGGACAAGCTGGACGAAGACAGCCAGCGCCGCCTGAAGACCAACCCGCTGCGGGTTCTTGATACCAAGAATGCCGACACCCAGGCGGTATTGGTCGATGCACCGAAAATGGCCGACTACCTCGACGAAGAATCCCGCGTGCATTTCGAGGGCCTCAAGGCTCGCCTGGACGCCGCCGGCATTCCTTACGTGATCAACCCGAAGCTGGTTCGCGGGCTGGATTACTACAGCAAGACCGTTTTCGAGTGGGTCACCGACAAGCTCGGCGCCCAGGGCACCGTGTGTGCCGGTGGCCGTTACGACGGTCTGGTGGAGCAGATGGGCGGCAAGCCGACCGCCGGCGTTGGCTTTGCCATGGGCATCGAACGCCTGGTGCTGTTGCTGGAAACCCTGGAGCAGATCCCGCAAGAGATCTCCCGTCAGGTCGACGTCTACCTCTGCGCCTTCGGTGAAGCCGCCGAGCTCGCCGGGCTGATCCTGGCGGAGCGCGTTCGTGACCAGTTGCCCAACCTGCGCCTGCAAGTGAATGCCGGCGCCGGCAGTTTCAAAAGCCAGTTCAAGAAGGCCGACAAGAGCGGTGCGCTGTATGCGCTGATCCTCGGTGACGACGAAATGGCCCAGCAAGTGGTAGGTTTCAAGCCCCTGCGTGGCCAGGGCGAACAACAAAGCATTGCCTGGGATGCGCTTGCAGCACACCTGGCCACCTGCGTCGTGCAGGGTTGAAGCTGTCTAAACAGCCGAATTAGCGATTAAGGAGTATTGGGGTGTCGAGTACCGAAGACGAACATGTGGCGGAATTGAAGGAATGGTGGTCACGCAACGGTAAGCCCCTGGTCACTGGCGGCCTGTTGGCGCTGGTCATCGTGTTCGGCTGGCAGGCGTTCCACAAGTATCAGAGCAATCAGTCGCAAGGCGCCTCGATTCTCTATCAGCAATTGCTCGAAACCACGTTGACGCCTGATGGCAAGCCTGATGCGGCCCGTGTTTCGGACCTGGCCGGCAAGCTCAACAGCGAGTTCGGCGGCAGTGCCTACGCGCAGTACGGCAGCCTGTTCGTGGCCAAGGTTGCGGTCGACAGCGGCAAGCTGGACGACGCGGCCAGCGAGCTCAAAGCCATCGTCGCCAAGCCGGCCAACCCGGCGCTGGGCGAAATCGCCCGTCAGCGTCTGGCCCAGGTGCTCGGTGCGCAGAACAAGCCAGACGAAGCACTGAAGTTGCTCGACGGCGATGCCGACAAGGCATTCCTGGCCACTCGCGAAGAGCTCAAGGGCGACCTGCTGGTGCAGTTGGGGCGTACCGATGAGGCGAGCGCGGCGTATCAAAAAGCCAAGGCGGCTCTGTCGGATGAAGCGGCGGTCGGTGGCCTGCAAATCAAGCTGGACGACCTGGCCAAAGGGGATGCGTGACGTGATTCGTTGGAAACATGCAGCATTGCTGGCTCTGGCCTTGTTGGCCGCGGGTTGCAGCAGCAACAGCAAAAAAGAACTGCCTCCGGCCGAACTGGTCGACTTCAAGGAAGAAGTGGTTCTGCACAAGCAGTGGAGTCGTTCGATCGGTGACGGTCAGGGCGAAACCTACAACATGCTGGTTCCGGCCATCGATGGCGATACCATCTATGCCGCCGACGTCACTGGCGTGTTGATGGCGATGGACCGCAACACCGGCGACGTCAAATGGAAGAAAGATCTCGAGCTGCCTGTCTCCGGCGCCGTTGGCGTAGGTTACGGTCTGGTCACCATCGGTACGCTCAAGGGTGAAATCGTTGCCCTGGACGCCATCAACGGTGAAGAGAAGTGGCGCGCTCGCGTGTCCAGCGAAGTACTGGCACCGCCAGCCAACAACGGTGACGTTGTGGTGGTTCAGACCCAGGACGATCGCCTGATCGGCCTGGATGCCTCTACCGGTAACCGTCGCTGGATCTATGACAGCACCCCTGCGGTACTGACCCTGCGTGGCACCAGTGCGCCGATCGTGACCAACCGCCTCGCGGTGGCTGGCCTGTCGACCGGTAAAGTGGTTGCCGTGGATATCACCAACGGCGTACCGGTGTGGGAACAGCGCGTAGCGATCCCGCAAGGTCGTTCGGAGCTGGAGCGTGTGGTCGATATCGACGGTGGCTTGCTGCTGTCGGGCGAGACGCTGTATGTCGCCAGCTATCAGGGGCGCGTTGCCGCTCTGGACCTGCAAAGCGGCCGTCAGCTCTGGCAGCGTGATGCTTCCAGCTACGCCGGTGTCGCCCAGGGTTTCGGTACCGTTTATGTGAGCCTGTCTTCGGGCACCGTTGAAGGCGTCGACGAGCGTTCCACCACAGCCTTGTGGAGCAACGATTCGCTGGCCCGTCGTCAACTGTCGGCCCCGGAAGTGTTCTCCAGCTACGTTGCAGTCGGTGACCTGGAAGGTTACCTGCACCTGCTGAGTCAGGTGGACGGTCGTTTCGTCGGCCGCGAGCGCATCGACAGCGACGGCCTGCGTGCCCGTCCGCTGGTGATGGGTGACACGATTTATGTATATGGCAACAGCGGCAAACTGGAAGCCCTGACCATCAAGTAAAGGTTTGACTATGCTTGGGGTTAACACCCCCAGGCAGCTTCACTTTTGTAGGAGCGAGCTTGCTCGCGATGGACGCCAACGATTACGTTTGCTACCTGAATAAACGCGGTGCTGTTGCGTTTATCGCGAGCAAGCTCGCTCCTACACAGTGTTGCCCCGAGCACCAGCCGCTGCCTCGCAGCGGCTTTTGTATTTTCTGAAATAACGAAGTGGAGAGCCGCATGGTTCCCGTAATCGCCTTGGTGGGCCGACCAAACGTCGGCAAGTCCACCTTGTTCAACCGCCTGACCAGGACTCGTGATGCCATCGTCGGCGACTTGTCCGGTCTGACCCGTGATCGCCAGTACGGTGAGGCCAAGTGGCAAGGGCGTTCCTACATTCTGGTCGACACCGGTGGTATCTCCGGTGACGAGCACGGTATGGACGAAAAAATGGCCGAGCAATCGCTGCTGGCCATTGAAGAAGCGGATGTCGTGCTGTTCCTGGTAGATGCCAAGGCCGGTTTTACCGCCGCCGACCAGATGATCGCCGAGCATTTGCGCAAACGTAACAAGCGTTCCTACGTGGTTGCCAACAAGGTCGACAACATCGACCCTGAAATGGCCCGCGCCGAATTCGCTCCGTTGGGCATGGGACACGCGATCCCGATCGCTGGCGCTCATGGTCGTGGCATTACTCAGATGCTGGAAATCGCCCTGAGCGAATTCCCGAAAGACGAAGAAGAGCCGGAAGAAGGCGAGGAAGAAGACGTCGCCGAAGGCGAGGAAGCCAAGCGCATTCCTGGCCCAAGCGAAAAAGACGGGATCAAGATCGCGATCATCGGCCGTCCGAACGTCGGCAAGTCGACCCTGGTCAACCGCATGCTCGGGGAAGACCGGGTAATCGTCTACGACCAACCCGGCACCACCCGTGACAGTATCTACATCCCGTTCGAGCGTAACGACGAGAAGTACACGCTRATCGACACCGCCGGTGTGCGCAAGCGCGGCAAGATCCACGAAGAGGTCGAAAAGTTCTCCGTGGTCAAAACCCTGCAAGCGATCAAAGACGCCAACGTGGTGATCTTCGTGATGGACGCCCGCGAAGGCGTGGTGGACCACGACCTCAACCTGCTGGGCTTTGCCCTCGAGGCCGGTCGTGCATTGGTCATCGCGATCAACAAGTGGGACGGCATGACGCCGAGCGAGCGCGACTTCGTCAAGATCGAGTTGCAGCGTCGCCTGTTCTTCGTCGAGTTTGCCGATATTCACTTTATCTCGGCACTGCACGGCACCGGCGTGGGCAACCTCTACGCCTCGGTACAGAACTCGTTCAAATCCGCAGTAACCCGCTGGCCGACCAACCGCCTGACCCAGATCCTGGAAGATGCGGTCGGTGAGCACGCCCCTCCGATGGTCAACAACCGCCGGATCAAGCTGCGTTACGCCCACTTGGGTGGTGCGAACCCGCCGATCATCGTGATTCACGGCAATCAGATCGAGAAGGTGCCGAAGTCTTACGTTCGTTACCTGGAAAACACTTACCGTCGTGTCCTGAAGCTGGTCGGTACGCCGATCCGCATCGAGTTCAAGGGTGGCGAGAACCCGTACGAAGGCAACAAGAACACGCTCACCGACCGTCAGGTCAACAAGAAGCGTCGTTTGATGTCGCACCACAAGAAAGCCGACAAGAAGCGCCGCGACAAGCGCTGATTCGAGCGTTCTGGGGCGTGCTTTTGTAGGAGCTGCCGCAGGCTGCGATCTTTTGATTTTGCTTTAAAGACAAGATCAAAAGATCGCAGCCTGCGGCAGCTCCTACAGGACCGGATTTAAAGAGGGGGCTCACCAGAGCGCCCTTTTTTTATGGGCGCCGTTTGGGCTATCCTCGGACTCCCCGCGCCGCCGTAGAGCCGGGTGTAGAGCAGGGAACCACCGATGATCACCAGCAAGCTGCCGAATGTCGGCATCACTATCTTCACTCAGATGTCTCAGCTCGCGGCACAGACCGGCGCGCTCAATCTGTCCCAGGGTTTTCCCGATTTCGCGGCCCCGCAGGCCCTGTGCGATGCGGTCGGCCGGCATATCGCCAGCGGCCATAACCAATATTCGCCAATGACCGGGCTGCCGGTGTTGCGTCAGCAGATCGCGGCGAAGATCGCCCGCAGTTATGGCGCGCAGGTGGATGTGGATACTGAAGTGACGGTCACCCCCGGCGCGACCGAGGCGATTTTCTGTGCCATTCAGGCGGTTATCCACAGCGGTGACGAAGTCATTGTGTTTGACCCGGCCTACGACAGCTACGAGCCTTCGGTAGAGCTGGCCGGCGGTCGTTGCGTGCATGTGCAACTGGGCCTGAACGACTTCAGTATCGACTTCGAGAAGCTTGCCCAGGCACTGAGCCCGCGCACGCGGATGATCATTCTCAACACCCCGCACAACCCGAGTGGTGCGTTGATCAGCCGTGCCGAACTCGACCAGTTGGCAGCCTTGATCCGCGATCGCGACATTTATGTGATCAGCGACGAAGTCTACGAGCACCTGGTGTTCGACGGTGTGCCCCACGTCAGCGTGCTGGCCCATGAGGAGCTGTATCAGCGCGCATTCGTGGTCAGTTCGTTCGGCAAGACCTACCACGTCACAGGCTGGAAAACCGGCTATGTGGTCGCACCACCGGCCCTGACGGCGGAATTGCGTAAGGTGCACCAGTACGTGAATTTTTGTGGTGTGACGCCGCTGCAATATGCCTTGGCCGACTTCATGGCCGAACACCCGGAACACGTCGAAGAGCTGCCGGGTTTTTATCAGGCCAAGCGCGATTTGTTCTGTGATCTGCTGGCGCCGTCGCGTTTCAGTTTCACCCGGGTGACCGGCACCTATTTCCAGTTGGTCGATTACTCGCAGATCCGCCCGGACCTCAATGACGTCGAGATGGCCCTGTGGATGACGCGCGAGCATGGCGTGGCCAGTATCCCGATCTCGGTGTTCTACCAGGCGCCACCGGTCGGCCAGCGCCTGGTGCGGCTGTGCTTTGCCAAGCGTGAGGAGACCCTGCGGGAAGCAGCGGAAAAACTATGCGTGATCTGAGTGCATTGCCCAATCTGAACGTGGCGCTGATCCAGACGTCCCTGGCCTGGCACGACCGTCAGGCCAATCTGGAGCATTTCGAGCCATTGCTGGAGCAGGCTCGTGGCGCTGACCTGATCATCCTGCCGGAGATGTTCACCACCGGTTTTTCCATGGAGTCCGAAACCCTCGCTGAAGCGGAAAATGGTCCGACCAGCAAATGGCTGCGGGCTCAGGCGGCGAAACTTGATGCGGTGATTACCGGCAGCGTGATCGTTCAGGCAGCCGATGGCAGCCATCGCAATCGCCTTCTGTGGGCGCGACCGGACGGTGAGGTGCTGCATTACGACAAGCGTCATCTGTTCCGCATGGCCGGCGAGCACAACCACTACACCCCCGGCGAGCGCCAGGTGCAGTTCGAGCTCAAGGGCTGGCGCGTGCGACCGCTGATTTGCTACGACTTGCGTTTCCCGGTGTGGAGTCGTGACGCCCAGGACACTGATCTGCTGCTGTACACCGCCAACTGGCCAGGAGCACGGCGCCAGCACTGGAACCGCCTGCTGCCGGCGCGGGCGATCGAGAACCTGTGCTATGTGGCAGCAGTGAACCGCATTGGCACGGATGGCAAAGGCTTCGCGTACACCGGTGACAGCCAGGTGCTGGATTTCCAGGGTGAGACGTTGCTCAGTGCGGGAGAGGCTGATGGGGTGTTCAAGGTGACTTTGGATGCGGTGGAGCTGGCGGCGTATCGCACGCGGTTTCCGGCGAATCTGGATGCCGATACCTTCGAGTTCACCTGAGATCTTTACTGTCTGACAGGGCCTCATCGCGAGCAAGCTCGCTCCCACATTTGATCGGTGTGAACGCGGTCACTGTGGGAGCG
>NZ_JBFUIC010000093.1:0-17802 GCF_056402075.1 Pseudomonas sp. P4_C3 | reverse complement strand
GATCTACGACATGATCTTCACCCAACCGGTGTACTACGAATTCAAGGACCTGAAAGTGCCGACCCTGCTGTTGATCGGAACGTCCGACACTACCGCCATCGGCAGTGACATCGCCTCCCCCGAAATCAAGGCGAAGCTCGGGCACTACGAGGTCCTCGGCAAACAGGTGGCCAAGCTGATTCCCCAGTCCACGCTGGTCGAATTCCCTGGCATGGGCCACGCGCCACAGATGGAAGAACCGGCACAATTCCACCAGGCCCTGCTCGCCTGGCTGAACAAGACCAACCCCGTGCGTTGAAGAGGAAAGGCTGATGCCTGTGCAGATTGCAGTGCTTGATGATTGGCAGGATGTGGCGCGGGATGTGGTGGACTGGTCGGCGCTGGACAGCGTCGGCCAGGTGAGTTTTCTCCATGATTACCCCTCCGATAACCCAACCCTGGCCGAGCGCCTCGCCGGGTTCGAGGTGATCTGCGTGATGCGCGAGCGCACCCGTTTCGATGAAGACCTGCTGCGCCGCCTGCCGAAGCTCAAACTGCTGGTGACCGGCGGCATGCGCAACGCCGCCCTGGACCTGAAAACCGCCGCCGCGCGGGGCATACAGGTCAGCGGCACCGACAGCTACAAACACGCCGCACCGGAGCTGACCTGGGCGCTGATCATGGCCGCAACCCGCAATCTGGTGGTCGAAGCCAATGCCCTGCGTGCCGGCCAATGGCAACAAGGCCTGGGAGGCGACCTGCATGGCAAGACGCTGGYCATCCTCGGCCTGGGCAGCATCGGCCAGCGCGTCGCGCAGTTCGGTCAGGTGTTCGGCATGCGCGTGATCGCCTGGAGTGAAAACCTCACGGCCGAACGAGCAGCACAAGTCGGTGTGACCCATGTCAGCAAGCAGGAACTGTTCGAACAGGCCGACGTGCTGTCGGTGCACCTGGTGCTCAGCGACCGCAGTCGGGGCCTGGTGGACGCGCAAGCATTGGGCTGGATGAAACCCACGGCGCTGCTGGTGAACACCGCTCGCGGACCGATTGTCGATGAAGCGGCACTGATCAAGGCGCTGCAGAAACAACGGCTGGCCGGTGCCGCCCTGGACGTCTTCGAGCAGGAGCCGCTCCCTGCGCACCATCCGTTCCGGACCCTGGACAACGTGCTGGCAACACCCCATGTCGGGTACGTGAGCCAACAGAACTATCAGCTGTTTTTCTCGCAAATGATCGAGGACATTCAAGCCTGGGCGGCGGGCACACCGATTCGTCCGCTGGGTTGATAGCTCGTCACCATGCTTCGTTGGAGCACCGCCCAGATCTTGTATTCGACGAAATTCCTATGTGGGAGCGAGCCTGCTCGCGATAGCGGTGTATCAGTCGACATCAAAGTTGAATGACACTCCGCATCGCGAGCAAGCTCGCTCCCACAGGGATCTTCAGCGCACATAAAGCTGTGTAAGGCACAAAACCATGCCTGCGCCCCGATATGAGCTTTCCTTGAAAACAACGCAAGATCGCAGTGAATAATTGTTCATGCTGCGGTGTTCTCATGACATCAACCATGAGCATGAGATTGCCGGGGCAGTCAGGCCCCTTCAATTGTTCAAGCCGTTGGCTGGCTCAACCTTGCGCTGCCTCTGGCGGGGCGCGACCTGATCTGAAACGCCTGAACCTGTGGAGCAAAGCCCATGAATATTCGTTTTGCCGTTCTGATGACCCCGCTGTTGCTGACCGTTGCGTTGTCCGGCTCCCTCGTCCTGGCCAACGGTGGCGGCGGCGGTGACGACATGCCCACCAGACCCACCTGCCCGAAAGGTCAAGTGCTGGATACCCGATCGAATCGGTGCGTCAGGCAGGCCAGCAACCTGGTGCCGGACGAAGACCGCACCAACTATGCCTGGCAACTGGCCAAGGACGGACGTTACGAAGAGGCCCTGGCCCTGCTCGACACGCTGAAACAGCCAAATACAGCAAAAGCACTGAACTATCGCGGCTACGCCACGCGTAAACTGGGACGCACCGACGAAGGCATCGGCTATTACCTGCAATCGGTGAAGCTCGACCCGCAATACGCGCAAGTCCGCGAATACCTCGGCGAGGCCTATGTGATCAAAGGCCGGCTGGATCTCGCGCAGGAACAACTGCAGCAGATCAAATCCATTTGCGGCAGCACTCAATGCGAGGAGTACCAGGACCTGGCCGAAGCCATCAACGACTCATCGAAAACCTGAAAACCTGAGCGGACGGAGGTCGCCATCGCCAGCGATCAGACAATACGAACGGAACTGAACCAGCATCTGGCGCGTTTATGGCGCTACGGCCTGCTGTTGTCCCGTCAACGGCATGTTGCCGATGACCTGGTGCAGGCCACCTGCGTGCGGGCGTTGGAGCGGGCCGGGCAATTCGTGGAGGGAACGCGCATGGACCGCTGGCTGCTGAGCATTCTGCATTCGATCTGGCTCAACGAAATCCGCGCCCAGCGGGTGCGTCAGGGTCAGGGTCAGGTGGATGCCGATGAGGCCTTGTCGTTCGATGGTGAATCCGTGGCCCAGACCCATGTGTTGGCGGCACAGGTCATCCGTCGCGTCGATGCGTTGCCCGAGACCCAGCGCGAAACAGTGTTTCTCGCCTACGTCGAGGGCTTGTCCTACCGCGAAGTCGCCGACGTGCTGCAAGTGCCCATCGGCACGGTGATGAGTCGCCTGGCCGCCGCCCGGGCGAAACTGGCCGAATATCCACCGTTGCACACGGTGCCGCACCCTTACCGAGGAGAACATTGATGAGCGCGAGAACCTCGGACGAACAACTGGTGGCTTACCTCGACAACCAACTCGATGCCGAGCAGCGCTCGCACATCGACGCGGCCATCATCGCCGACCCGATGCTCGGCCTGCGCCTGCAATGGCTGGATCGCAGCAGCCTGCCGTTCAAGGACGCCTACGATGAATTGGCCCGGCAGGCGCCGGTGGATCGTCTGCAAGCCATGCTCGCGACGATGCCCTCGCCCGTCCGCCCCGGGCTCAACCGGCGCTGGTTCCTTGCCGCCGCGGCCGCACTGTTGGCCGGCGGCGTGCTGGCGGACCGGTTGTTCCTCGGCTGGCAAGCGAGCCAGCAGACCCACAACTGGCGCGGCCTGGTGGCCGATTACATGGCGCTCTACGTGCCGGAAACCCTGGATCATTTACCCGCTGATGAGGCCGCCCAGCGGGCACAACTGCGGACCATCGATGCGCGCCTGGGCCTGGACCTCGCGCCGGCAAAACTGAGCCTGCCACGTGCCGAGTTCAAGCGCGCGCAAATCCTCGAGTACGACGGTGTGCCGATCGCCCAGATCACCTACCTCGATCCGGCGCACGGCCCCATGGCGCTGTGCGTCACCCGCTCCAACAGCGGCAGCCGCCATTTCGCCCGGGAACAGCGGCGCGAGCTGAACATCGTGTATTGGGCTGACATGGAACACGCCTGGATGCTGATCGGGCATCAACCGATGACGGATCTGGAGGAGATGGCGAAGTTGTTGCGCAGTCGGTTGAGCGCTTGAAGCACAGACAATGGCTTGCGGGATCGAAAAAGACCCCGCAAGCCATCAAGTTGTCCAGATATCGACGCCCACCCTCTCAAGGTCGTGTGCCCTCGGCAGCTCTCCGTCAGCCCCCTTCGACATCGTATATTTCACTGCATCGCCAACAAGAAAACAGGCGCGACCCTCTGCGGTGATGTTGGGTCCAATCCTGATCGCCAATCTGCTATAGCCGCCATCGGGCAGGACCATCGCGAATTTTGTCGACACACTCTCGACTTTGACGTCCCGGATTGCACTGATCGTGCCTCGCCCGCTGATTTTTATTGTTGGCGCGTTCATTCTTCTCCTCCAGCCTACCGCCTTCTCTTGAGGTCGCAGACCAATGAAACGCGCAAGCGCAGCGTCTTGCTACTGTCAAAACTGACAGAAGAAGCTGCCGCTCGTCGTAATCAAGCCGAAGTCGGCAACCACAAGCGAAAGCGCGCCCCACCCAGCGGCGAGGCTTCCACCGTCAGCGTGCCACCCTGCGCCTCCAGTGCGCGGCGGCTGATCGCCAGCCCCAGACCAAATCCGCCAGTGGCGCGGTCGCGGCTGCGGTCGAGGCGGTAGAACGGCTCGAAGATCCGCTCACGCTCGTCATCCGGAATGCCGATGCCGTCATCGTCGACCCAGATCTCACAGCCGCCGGCATACACCTGCACACCGATCTGGATTCGTTTTTCGCAATAGCGCATGGCGTTGCGCAGCAGGTTTTGCAGGGCACGGGCGGTCAGGCGCGGGTCAAGGCTGAAGCGTTCGAGCTGGCCGTGCAGCAGCACGTCGATGACGATTTCCGGGGATTCCAGCTCTTCATCGACGCTACCAAGGATGCTGTCGATGAACTCATCCAGCGACACCTCGACCTGCTCCGGCAGTTGCGCCGGGTTTTGCAGGCGACTGTAGGACAGCAACTCCAGCACCAATTCATCGAGTTCCCGAATGTGCGCCACCAGGCTTTGCAGGCGCTCGCGACTGGCCGCCGGCAAGTCGTCGGACAGCGCCAGCGCCAGGCCGAAATCCAGGCGCGTCAGTGGGGTGCGCAACTCGTGGGACACCGCATTGAGCAAGTCCCGCTGCTGGTTGAGCAGGTTCTCGATGTCGCCGGCCATGGTGTCGAAAACGCTGGCCAGGCTGCCGATGTTGGAACTCGGGGAAATTTGCGTGCGCTCGCTCAAGTGGCCCTTGCCAAAGCGTTCGGCCGCGCCCTTGAGGCGTTCCAGATCACGCCAGTGCGGGCGCAGCCACAGCAACAGACACGCGAGCATGGTCGCGCCGATCAGCACGTTGATGCTCCAGTACAACAGGTTGACGTCCAGCGGATCGGGTGGCACGACCATTTGCACCACGGTGCGCTCATTCAGCGGTGCGACCGCCAGCGTGCGCCAGCCCCAGTCTCCGACGCGCACGACGTTCTCGCCGCGGCGCAAGCGCTGCTGTTCATCAGGCGTCAGGCTGCTGTCGTCATTGCCACTGAGCACGATGTGCAGTGGATTGAAGTCCTTGTCCATTTCAGCCGCCAGGGCTGTCCACTGCTCGGCCGGTGCTGCGTGAAACTGTTTGACGATCAGCGTTTGCAACCCGCGGGAGTAATCGAGGTTGTAGGTGACAAAGCGCTCGTGGAACACCTTGACCACCAGATCCGGCACCAGATAGATCGCCGCACTGAATGAAACGATGGTCACCAGGTACAAACGAAAGAGGATTCTGAACATCGGCTCAGCATTCCCATTCGGAACGGCTGAACAAGTACCCCTTGCCCCACACGGTCTTGATCTTGCGCGCCTCGCCGGCGTGGTCGTCGAATTTGYGCCGCAACTTGGAAATCGCTACGTCCACCGAACGGTCGGTGCCGTTGAACTCGATGCCGCGCAGGCGTTGCAGGATCTGGTCGCGACTCAACACCTCACCGGCATGCCGGGCCAGCACCACCAGCAGGTTGTACTCACCGCTGGACAGGTCCACCAATTGCTCGCGCCAGGTCACGGTGCGTTCGGACAAATCGATGCACAGGTTGCCCATCAGAATGCGGTCATTGGCGGTCTGCGGCTCGCTGAGGCTGCTGCGGCGCAACAAGGTTCGCACCCGGGCCAGCAGCACCCGCGGCTCACAGGGTTTGGTGACGTAGTCGTCGGCACCCATTTCCAGGCCCAGGACCTGGTCGTGGCTGTCGTCGCGGGCGGTGAGCATCAGGATCGGCAGGGTCGCCGAATCGGCGCGCAGCAGGCGACAGACTTGCAAGCCGTCAAGGCCAGGCAGCATCAGGTCGAGGATCACCAGGTCCGGCGGATTGAGCCGCGCACGTTCGCGCACATGGTCACCACGGCCGATCACGCTGACGGAATAACCGTTGCGCTCCAGGTAGCTGGCAATCAGTTCGGCGAGGGCGGTGTCGTCTTCGACCAGGAGGATGTTGGGCATTGGGTGTTTCCAGAAAGTGCTTTGGCGCCAGATACGCCGCCATCGCGAGCAAGCTCGCTCCCACAGTGGCCGGTGGTGTTCACAACATTTGTGTTCACATCAAATCCCTGTGGGAGCGAGCTTGCTCGCGATAGCAATCTATCTGGCGCAATAGAAATCAAGGACTGAAGGATATACGCCCTCACGCACACCTGAGTAAAACCCTTACACAATTTCACACAGCACCAACAAAGCTTCACCGCTACCCTCGCCGTCGCCCAGTAGGATGCTGGGAGTCTTTATTGGGGTATTACATGTCAAAGAATCTGCTTGCCAGGCTCAGTCTGATTGCTCTGGCGTTGACACTGGGTGCGTGTGACAAGTCCACGAATGCCGAGGAACAGGCGCCGCTGGCCACGGTTCGCATCGAGACCATCGAAGCGCGGCCACTGACCATCAGCAGTGAACTGAGCGGACGGATTGCTGCGCCGCGCATGGCCGAAGTGCGTGCCCGCGTGGCCGGCGTGGTCCTGCAGCGGACCTTCCGTGAAGGCAGTGACGTGAAACATGGCGATGTGTTGTTCCGCATCGACCCGGCGCCATTCAAGGCTGACCTGGACAGCGCCGAAGCGGCGTTGCGCAAGGCCGAGGCCAACGCGTTCCAGGCCAGATTGCAGGAACAGCGCTACGCCCAGTTGATCGACGACAAGGCCATCAGCGGTCAGGACTACGACAACGCCCGGGCCAACGCACGGCAGACCGCCGCCGACGTCGCCGCCAACAAGGCGGCGGTGGAGCGCGCCCGGTTGAACCTCGGTTATGCCACAGTCACGGCGCCGATTTCCGGGCGTATCGGTCGCGCACTGGTCACCGAAGGCGCGCTGGTCGGGCAGAACGAAACCACGCCGCTGGCGCTGATTCAGCAATTGAACCCGATTCACGCCGACCTGACCCAGTCCACCCGTGAACTCAACGAGCTGCGCCGCGCCTTCCGTTCCGGCCAGTTGCAGCAGGTCGGCCAGGACCAGGCCAAGGCCACGCTGATTCAGGATGACGGCAGCCTCTACCCGCTGCCGGGCAAAATGCTGTTCAGCGACATCAGCGTCGACCCGGGCACCGGCCAGATCATTCTGCGCAGTGAGTTCCCCAACCCCGACCTTGACTTGCTGCCGGGCAGTTTCGTGCGCGTGCGCCTGGAACAAGCGGTCAACCGGCAGGGCATCAGCGTGCCGCAACGGGCCATCCAGCGCGACAGCGCCGGCATCGCCCAGGTGCTGCTGCTCGACGGCGAACAGCGGGTCGGCCAGCAACCGGTCGAACTGGGCGCCGTGCAGAACGATCGCTGGATCGTCACCAGCGGCCTGAAAGCAGGCGACCGCATCGTCATCGAGGGCCTGCAGCACGCCCGCGTCGGCGAGAAAGTGCAGATCGACGACACCCCTCTTCCACTTGCCCAGGTGACTGGTCAGTAAGCAGGACGCTTTTTTATGCCGCAGTTCTTTATCGACCGCCCGGTGTTCGCCTGGGTGGTTGCCCTGTTCATCCTGCTGGCCGGTGCGCTGGCCATTCCACAACTGCCGGTGGCGCAATACCCCGATGTCGCGCCGCCACAAATCGAAATCTACGCGGTGTACCCGGGCGCTTCGGCGCAAACCGTGGACGAGAGCGTGGTCAGCCTGATCGAGGAAGAGCTCAACGGCGCCGATCACCTGCTGTATTTCGAATCCCAGAGCAGCCTCGGCAGCGCGACCATCAAGGCCACCTTCCAGCCGGGCACCAACCCGGAACTGGCTCAGGTCGATGTGCAGAACCGCCTGAAAGCCGTGGAGTCACGCCTGCCACAAGCGGTGATCCAGCAAGGTTTGCAGGTGGAGAAAGTCTCCTCCGGTTTCCTGCTGTTGATCACCCTCACCTCCAGCGACGGCAAACTCGACGACGTGGCGCTCAGCGATTACCTGGCGCGCAACGTGATGAACGAGGTCAAGCGTCTGGACGGCGTCGGCAAGGCGCAGCTGTACGGCGCCGAACGGGCGATGCGGATCTGGATCGACCCGCAGAAACTGCTCGCCTTCAACCTGACACCGGCGGACGTCAACACCGCCATCGTCGCGCAAAACGCCCAGGTGTCGGCAGGCAGCATCGGCGATCTGCCGACCCGCACCACCCAGGAAATCACCGCAACCATTCTGGTCAAGGGTCAGTTGTCGACCCCCGAAGAGTTTGCCGACATCGTCCTCAAGGCCAATGCGGACGGCTCGACCGTGCGCATCAGCGATGTGGCGCGGGTCGAGATCGGTAGCCAGGAATATCAGTTTTCCACGCGCCTGAACGGCAAGCCGTCCACCGCCGTCGCCGTGCAGTTGTCGCCCGGTGCCAACGCCCTGAACACCGCGACCCTGGTGCGGGCGAAGATGGATGAGCTGTCGCGCTACTTCCCGGCGAACGTCGAATACAAGATCCCATACGACACCTCGCCCTTCGTCAAAGTCTCGATCACCAAGGTCGTCTACACCCTCGGCGAGGCGATGTTGCTGGTGTTCGCGGTGATGTTCCTGTTCCTGCAAAACATCCGCTACACACTGATTCCGACGTTGGTAGTGCCGGTGGCGCTGATGGGCACCTTTGCAACGATGCTGGCGCTTGGATTTTCGATCAACGTGCTGACCATGTTCGGCATGGTGCTGGCCATCGGCATTCTGGTGGACGATGCCATCGTGGTGGTGGAGAACGTCGAGCGGATCATGGCCACCGAGGGCTTGTCACCCAAGGAAGCCACGCGCAAGGCCATGCGGCAGATCACCGGGGCCATCATCGGCATCACCCTGGTGCTGGTCGCGGTGTTCATTCCGATGGCGTTCATGCAGGGCTCGGTCGGAGTGATCTACCAGCAGTTCTCGCTGTCGATGGCCACGTCCATCCTGTTCTCGGCGTTCCTCGCCCTGACCTTGACCCCGGCCCTGTGCGCGACGTTGCTCAAGCCGATTGCCAAAGGCGAACACCACGAAAAGACCGGCTTCTTTGGCTGGTTCAACCGCCGCTTCGAGCAACTGACCGAACGCTATCAGGGCTGGGTGGCCTACGCGTTGAAACGCACCGGGCGCTACCTGCTGATCTACGGCGTGCTGCTGATCGGTCTGGGCTTGGCCTTCAGTCGCTTGCCCTCCTCGTTCCTGCCGGTGGAAGACCAGGGTTACACCATCACCGACATCCAGTTGCCACCGGGCGCGAGCAAGAACCGCACGGTACAGGTGGCCGAACAGGTTGAAGCGCACAACGCCGGGGAACAGGGCATTCGTGACAGCGTGGTGATTCTCGGATTCAGCTTCTCCGGCAGCGGGCAAAATGCGGCGCTGGCGTTCAGCACGCTCAAAGACTGGTCCGAGCGTGGCAGCGACGATTCGGCCAGCTCGATTGCCGACCGGGCCAACGTTGCCCTCAGCCAGATCAAGGACGCGGTGACATTTGCCGTACTGCCACCGCCCGTGGATGGCCTGGGTACATCCAGCGGATTCGAATTTCGCCTGCAGGATCGCGGCGGCCTCGGTCATGAGAAGTTGATGAAGGCTCGCACCGACCTACTCGCGGCGGCCGAAAAAAGCCCGATTCTGATGAACGTGCGCGAAAGCGCCCTGGCCGAGGCACCGCAGGTGCAACTGATCGTCGACCGCAAGCAGGCCAACGCGCTGGGTGTGTCCTTTGCCGACGTCGGCAACGTGCTGTCCACGGCCGTGGGCTCGGCCTACATCAACGACTTTCCCAATCAGGGGCGGATGCAGCGCGTCGTGGTGCAGGCCGAGGGCGACCAGCGCAGTCAGGTGGCTGACCTGCTGAAGATTCACGTGCGTAACACCCACGAAAAAATGGTGCCGTTGTCGGCCTTCGTGCAGGCCAAGTGGACTCAGGGCCCGGCGCAGTTGACCCGCTACAACGGCTACCCGGCGATCAGCATTTCCGGTGAACCGACCCCGGGCCACAGCACCGGTGAGGCCATGGCCGAGATCGAGCGGCTGGTGGCGCAAGGTCCGGCGGGCCTGGGCCAGGAATGGACCGGGTTGTCGTTGCAGGAACGGTTGTCCGGCAGCCAGGCACCGATCCTGCTTGGGCTGTCGCTGTTGATCGTGTTCCTGTGCCTGGCGGCGTTGTACGAGAGCTGGTCGATCCCGACCTCGGTGCTGCTGGTGGTGCCGCTGGGTGTGCTCGGCGCGGTGCTCGCGGTAACCTTGCGCGGGATGCCCAACGATGTGTTCTTCAAGGTCGGGCTGATCACCATCATCGGCCTGTCGGCAAAGAACGCGATCCTGATCATCGAGTTCGCCAAGAGCCTGTACGACGAAGGCCACGACCTGATCGATGCAACCCTGCAAGCGGCACGCCTGCGGTTGCGGCCGATTGTCATGACCTCACTGGCGTTCATTCTTGGCGTGGTGCCGCTGGCGTTGGCTACCGGCGCCAGTTCGGCGAGCCAGCAAGCCATCGGCACCGGGGTGATCGGCGGGATGATCACGGCGACCCTGGCCGTGGTGTTCGTGCCGGTGTTTTTTGTGGTGGTGATGAAGTTGGTGCGCAAGCGACATAAAAACACCTGACCCAACACCAGCCCCTGTGGGAGCGAGCTTGCTCGCGATGGCGCCTTGTCAGTCGATGACTGTGTTGACTGTCAGTCCGCTATCGCGAGCAAGCTCGCTCCCACAGGGGGGGCTCGGTGATTTCAAGATTGGGGTCACCTGGGCTAAGGTGTTGGCAAAGCCCCAACCCGTCGAGCCTCCATGATCTTCCTCGCGCGCACCCATCCTCGCCTCTCCGCCGCCATCCTGCTGGGCATCGCGGTGGGCATTCTGGTTCCGGCCGATTCGCTGATCAGCAAGATCCTCTTCGGCTGGAATGCCGGCGTCTGGACCTACCTGTTCCTGATGTCCTGGCTCGTTGTGCGCTCCAAAGCGGCGGATGTGAAGCGCATTGCCGAGATCGAAGACGAAAACGCCGGGCTGGTGCTGTTGGTGGTATGCATTGCGGCACTGGCCAGCCTGGCGACCATCACCTTCGAACTGGCCGGCAGCAAAGACCTGGAAACCACCCGAAAGCTCCTGCATTACGGCTTCACAGCGCTGACGGTGATCGGTTCGTGGCTGCTGATCGGGGTGATTTTCAGCGTGCACTACGCGCGCCTGTTTTACACCTGGGAAGGCAAAGAGCCGGCGCTGCGTTTTGCTGAAGGCCTGACGACGCCCAATTACTGGGACTTCCTGTACTTCTCGTTCACCGTCGGCGTCGCGGTACAAACCTCGGATGTCGGGGTGGCCACCCGTGACTTGCGCAAGATCGTGCTCGCGCAGTCGCTGATCGGGTTTCTGTTCAACACGGCCATTCTCGGGTTCTCGATCAACATCGCCGCCGGGCTGTTCAACTGAAAGCTGCACAAACGTTCTAGTCATCACCCACGGCGCGAGCGTTAAATGGGTCGGTCAATCCGCCGTGCAGGTGCAGCATGACTTCTCACAACTGGCTCGATCTGGCCCAGGATGCCGACACCGGCATCGAGACCCTGCGCGCGCATTTCGAAGGTCACGCCTATGATCCGCACTGGCATGACAGCTATCTGGTGGGCGTCACCGAGCAAGGGGTCCAGCAATTCAATTGCAGACGGGCCAGGCACCAGAGCACGCCGGGCAAGGTGTTTTTGCTCGAGCCCGGCGATATCCATGATGGTGAAGCGCCGACCGCGGACGGATTCACCTACCGCATGTTGTACCTCGACCCGCAGTGGTTGCAGCGCGAACTCAGCGCCGTGTTCGACCATGCCCCCGACAACAACCAGCTGAGCTTCGCCGCCACCCTGGCCAGCGATGCGCGCCTGGCCCAGGCCACCAGCCTGGCGTTTGAAACCCTGCATCGCGGTGAACTGAAGATCGTCCGCCAGTCCGCCCTCGACGGTTTGCTCGAACGCCTGACCAGCCATTTGCACTGGCGCGCCCGCGATGGCCAGGACCCGCGTCTGCCGCGAGTGGCACAGAAAGCCCGGGAATACCTGCATGCCAACGCGCAATACGACATCGGCCTCGATCAACTGGCCGCTGTCACAGGCGTCGACCGCTTCCGCCTGACCCGCGCGTTCAAGGCTGCCTATGGCATGGCGCCCCACGCGTATCTGGTGCAACTGCGCCTGGCCACCGCCCGCCGCCTGCTGGCCCGTGGCGAACAACCGGCGGCGGTGGCAATGGCGCTGGGCTTTGCCGATCAGAGCCATCTGGGGCGCTGGTTCATGCGCGCCTACGGCCTGACGCCGGCGCTGTACCGCAAGCGCTGCTCAAATCTTCCAGACAGATAAGCCCGGGATTGTGAAGATCGACTTCACTGATCTTCACCGGAGTTAACCCGCGATGCTGCCCTCGTTCCCGACTTTGTTGCCTTTCCTGCTGTTTGCCTTCGTAGCCTCGATCACCCCCGGCCCGACCAATATTCTGGTGCTGAGCAACAGCGCTCGATACGGGTGGGTCGCGGCTGTGCCGATCATCGTCGGCGCCTGTGCCAGCGCGGCGACCCTGGTGTGGCTGGTGGGTACGGGGGTCGGGTCATCATTGACTGCGTGGCCCGTGGTGCAAAACGTCATGCAATGGGCCGGTGTGGCGTGGCTGAGCTATCTGGCCTGGCAGATTTACAGCGCCCCGACAACGGCCATTGCCGCCAGCCATAGCCAGGCGCGCCTCGGATGGAGGGGGGCCGCCAGCCTGCAACTGATCAACCCGAAAACCTGGATGATGGCGCTGGCGGTGGTCAGTGTATTTGCCGGGGCTGGCGATCATCACGCCGTGCAAGTGATGTATTTGTCGCTGGTGTTTTTTCTGGTTTCCCTGCCATGCCTCGCGGTCTGGGCGCTGCTCGGTGCCGGTTCAAGCCGCTGGTTGCGCTCACCCCGTGCCATGCAACGCTTCAATCGCTGCATGGGCCTGTTATTGCTGGGTTCTGCGTGGTTGAGCGTGTTGGCCTGAGCGCCACTTGTCGGTGATTGTTCGACAAAAAACCATCCGGGGCTTGACGGCGAATTAACTTTTGGTGTCTTCTGAAACCGGTTTCAGTGCGATCTCACGAAGCACTCGACCTTATAAATCCAATAAGAAGGTTTCAGACCGTGAATGATTTCTCCGCCGCCCAGCGCAGCCGCGTGACCATGCTCGACGTGGCCGAACACGCCAAGGTCTCCAAGGCCAGCGTTTCGCGGTTCATTGGCGATGATCGCGCTCTGCTCTCCGATGCCATTGCCCAGCGCATCGAACAGGCAATTGCCGAACTCGGCTATCGCCCGAACCAGATGGCCCGCGGCCTGAAACGCGGGCGCACCCGCCTGATCGGCATGCTGGTGGCCGACATCCGCAACCCTTATTCAATTGCCGTGATGCACGGGGTGGAAACCGCCTGCCGTCAGCACGGCTATAGCCTGGTGGTGTGCAACACCGACCGCGACGACGAGCAGGAGCGCCAGCACCTGGCCCTGCTGCGCTCGTACAACATCGAAGGCCTGATCGTGAACACCCTCGGTCATCACCGTGATCAATTGCACGAACTGCACCGGGAAATGCCCCTGGTACTGGTGGATCGCAAGGTCGAGCACCTCGAAAGCGATATGGTCGGGCTGAACAACCCTGCGGCGGTCGAGATGGCCCTCGCCCATCTTCAAGAGCGCGGTTATCGCGATGTGTTGCTGGTCACCGAGCCGTTCGACGGCACCAGTTCGCGAATCGAGCGGGTCACCAGCTTCAAGGCGCAAATAGAGCAACGCCCGGCGCTTCGCGGCACGCACATCGAAACCGGCAGCGAACTGACCGCCCAACTGAAAACCTTCCTCGACACGCCTGGCCCCGGCCCGAAAGCGCTGTTCTGCGCCAACGGGATCGCGGCGCTGGCCAGCACCCATGCGTTGCGTGAACTCCAGTGCAACCTGTTCGATGATGTGGGGTTGATCGCCCTCGATGACCTGGATTGGTACCCGTTGGTGGGCAGCGGCATTACCGCCCTCGCTCAGCCGACCACCGAGATGGGCGCCAGCGCGTTTGAGTGTCTGCTCAAGCGGCTGCGCGGGGATGACGGGGCGGTGCGGACGCTGGATTTTTCGGCGCGGCTGGTTGTTAGAGGGTCGACCCTTGGAAATTTTCGTTGAATGTTCCGGCGCCATCGCGAGCAGGCTCGCTCCTACAATGGGCCTGTATTCACAAATCTACTGTAGGAGCGGGCTTGCCCGCGAAGGGGCCCCGAAGAACAGCACAAATTCACAGCCATTTTTTTTGAACAAAAATGAAACCGGTTTCAGAGGTACAAAAACAATGAACAGACCAGCCGTTTCCATCAGCCTTTCCAGCTACGGTGCCGACCTTGTGCGTCAACGCGGCCAGGGCAGCTTCATCGAGATTCTCGCCGCCGCCGGCGCCACGCGCATTGAGTGGCGTGAAGAATTACTGACCATCGAGGACCCCGCTCAACTGGCCGATGCCACTCAAGCAGAAGGCCTGCAGAGCGTGTATTCATCACCAATGGAGCTATGGCTGGCCGGGCAATCCAGGCCCAACCCCGAACTGATCACGGCCCTGCAACGCGCCCAGGCGTTCGGCGCCAAATGGCTGAAAGTGTCGTTGGGCTATTTCACCGACAACAGCGATCTGCAAACCCTCGCCCGGGTGCTGGGCGAGAGCGCCGTGCAGTTGCTGGTGGAAAACGACCAGACCCTGCACGGCGGCCGCATTGAACCCTTCCAGCGTTTTTTCGCGGACGTCGAGCAGCACGAGCTGCCGATCAAAATGACCTTCGATATCGGCAATTGGCACTGGCAGGACCAGTCCGCCGCCAGCGCCGCGCGGTTGCTCGGTCGTCACGTCGGTTATGTGCACTGCAAAGCGGTCACGCGTCGTGCCGACGGCAAACTGGTGGCCATCGCGCCCGCCGTCAGTGACTTGCAACAGTGGGAACACCTGCTGCAGCACATGGCCCAGGGCGTTATGCGGGCCGCGGAATATCCGCTGCAAGGCGATGACCTGGTGCAACTGACCACCGAGCACGTCGCTGCCCTCGCCCACCTCGGCCAATCGCAGCTGGAGAGTGCTCATGTCTGAGATCGATATTCTGTCCTTCGGCGAGACCATGGCGATGTTCGTCGCCGAGCAGGCGGGTGATCTGGCCAGCGTCGGCGCTTTTCACAAACGCATTGCCGGGGCTGACAGCAATGTCGCCATTGGCCTTTCCCGACTGGGCTTCAACGTGGCATGGCTGAGCCGTGTCGGTGCCGACTCGCTGGGCCGGTTCGTGGTCGACACCCTGGAAAAAGAAGGCCTGGATTGCCGCCACGTCGATATCGACACCGCCCACCCGACCGGTTTTCAACTCAAGTCCCGCACTGACGATGGCAGCGATCCGGTGGTCGAGTACTTCCGCCGTGGTTCGGCGGCCAGTCACCTGTCGCCGCACTCGATCGTGCCCCAATTGCTCAAGGCCCGACACCTGCACGCCACCGGCATTCCCCCGGCGCTGTCGGAGTCGGCGCGGCAGATGTCGTTCGAATTGATGACCCGTATGCGCGAGGCCGGGTGCAGTGTGTCCTTCGACCCGAACCTGCGCCCGAGCCTGTGGGCCAGCGAGCAACAAATGATCACCGAGATCAACCGCCTCGCTGCCCTCGCCCATTGGGTGCTGCCGGGGTTGAGCGAAGGTCGCTTGCTGACCGGTTTCGAAGATCCGGCCGACATCGCCTCCTTCTACCTTGACCAAGGCGCCGAAGCCGTGGCGATCAAACTTGGCCCGCACGGTGCTTACTACCGCACACAATTTGATCAAGGTTTCGTGGCTGGGGTGCCGGTGGAAACTGTGGTCGATACGGTGGGTGCCGGCGATGGGTTTGCCGTCGGCATGATCAGCGCGCTGTTGGAAAACCAAAGCGTTGTCGAGGCCGTGCAACGCGCCAACTGGATTGGCAGCCGTGCGGTGCAGAGCCGGGGGGATATGGAGGGGTTGCCGATCCGATCCGAAATGGTCAGCGAATTTGAGGCCGCCATCGCGAGCAAGCTCGCTCCTACAGAGGATTTGTGTCGAACGTAGATCCAACGTAGGAGCGAGCCTGCTCGCGATGAGGCCAGCACAGTCACTGAAGATTCAAACCGTTACCTGCTGCGACAAAAACAACAAGCTCAGGAGCACCACCATGAAAACCGCAACGCTCGCCACCCGCCGCTGGTGGTACATCATGCCCATCGTGTTCATCACCTATAGCCTGGCGTATCTGGATCGCGCCAACTATGGGTTCGCCGCCGCGTCCGGCATGGCGGCGGACCTGATGATCACACCAGGCCTGTCGTCGATGCTCGGCGCGCTGTTCTTCCTCGGCTACTTTTTCTTCCAGGTACCCGGCGCGATCTACGCGCAGAAACACAGCGTGAAGAAGCTGATTTTCGTCAGCCTGATCCTCTGGGGCGGCCTGGCGACGTTGACCGGGATCGTCTCCAACGCCTACTGGCTGATCGTCATCCGCTTCATGCTCGGCGTGGTCGAAGCGGCAGTGATGCCGGCGATGCTGATCTACCTGTGCCACTGGTTCACCCGCGCCGAACGCTCGCGGGCCAACACCTTCCTGATCCTCGGCAACCCGGTGACCATGCTCTGGATGTCGGTGGTCTCGGGCTATCTGGTGCAACACTACAGCTGGCGTTGGATGTTCATCGTCGAAGGTTTGCCAGCGGTGTTGTGGGCATTCATCTGGTGGCGCCTGGCCGATGATCGTCCATCACAAGCCAAGTGGCTCAACGATCAGGAAAAACAGGACCTGGAAAGCGCACTGGCCGCCGAACAGGTCGGCATCAAGGCCGTGAAGAACTACGCCGAAGCGTTCCGCTCACCCAAAGTGATCATCCTGGCCCTGCAGTTTTTCTGCTGGAGCATTGGCGTGTACGGTTTCGTGTTGTGGCTGCCATCGATCCTCAAGGCCGGCGCGCAGATGGACATGATTCAGGCCGGCTGGCTGTCGGCGCTGCCGTACCTGGCGGCGGTGATCGGCATGCTGCTGGTGTCCTGGGGTTCGGACAAGCTGCAAAAACGTAAACGTTTCGTCTGGCCGCCACTGCTGATTGCCTCGATTGCCTTCTATGGTTCCTACGCCTTGGGTGCCGAACACTTCTGGTGGTCCTACACCCTGCTGGTGATTGCCGGCGCCTGCATGTACGCGCCTTACGGACCGTTCTTCGCAATCATTCCGGAGATCCTCCCGGCCAACGTCGCGGGCGGCGCCATGGCGCTGATCAACAGCATGGGCGCCCTCGGTTCCTTTGGCGGTTCCTATCTGGTCGGTTACCTGAACAGCTCTACCGGCTCGCCCGGCGCCTCGTACCTGTTGATGAGCGGCGCGCTGATGTTCTCGGTGCTGCTGACCATTTTCCTCAAGCCCGGCGCCAGCGATCGGGAGCGGCCCACGGCCACAGTAACGCGCACCGCCACGGCACATTCCTGAATTGAAGTTGAGATCCCGAAGATGAAAAAGCAGGTCGTCCTGTACAAGAAACTCTCGCCGCTGCTGATGGCTCGCCTGCACGAGCAGGCCGAAGTGACGCTGATCGAAAGCCTTGATGCCGAGGGCCTGGGCAAACTGCGCGATGCCCTGCCCCGCGCCCACGGTTTGCTGGGTGCCAGCCTGAAACTGGATGCCGAATTGCTCGATCTGGCACCCAACCTTCAAGCCATTGCCAGCGTCTCGGTGGGTGTCGATAACTACGACATCGACTACCTGAGCGAGCGGCGCATCCTGCTCAGCAACACGCCGGATGTATTGACAGAAACCACCGCCGACACTGGTTTCGCGCTGATCCTGGCAACGGCCCGGCGCGTAGTGG
>NZ_JBFUIC010000092.1:0-18076 GCF_056402075.1 Pseudomonas sp. P4_C3 | reverse complement strand
ACGTGATGGAATCCCGATACTCGTCCTTCCATTTTTTTGAGCCTTTGCAAAACACCCGCTCGGACTTGACCATCTCATCCCGCACCCACTGCGGGATCCGGATACCGATCTTGTAGGTCTGCGGCTCCACCAGCGATTGCCAGCGCACGAAGATGCGGTCCGGCAGGTCGACGTTGTTCACTGGCATCATCGATCCAGCCCCTTGGTGCCAGCCTTCTGCTTTGCCGGTGTAACTGGCTACTCCTCCCGACACGTGAAAGAACGCCAATCCCCGTTGATCAAGCACATCCACGCTCTCGACCCACACTTCCATGTATCGCGGTGCAGCCAGGCCGACGTACCAGCTGTGGTAGGGCAACTTGGGCGGCGTGGGGCCCGTGGCGCAGGCACACAGGCTGAACAACAGTCCGACCAGCAAGATCAGGCGCTTCATTGGGGAGTGCCCCTTACCAAGTGYCATAGGGGATTCCGTGTTGATCGATATAGGCCTGCGCCTCAGGCTTCGGTGCGCGGTAATAGTTACCCTTACCGTTTTGATAAGGCCCAAGCGGCTCGATCTCSGCCTGAAAGCGTCCAACCTCCTTGAACCCCAGGCAYGGCCCACCCACCCAGACCTTGACGATGCCRCCGGGRGCCATGCCGAGGGTGATCATCTGTCGATAGTCATCAATCCACTCTTTTGAGCCTTGGCAAAACACCCGCTCTGGCTTGAGCATCTCCTCGCGCACCCACTGCGGGATCCGGATACCGATCTTGTAGGTCTGCGGCTCCACCAGCGATTGCCAGCGCACGAAGATGCGGTCTGGCAGGTCGACGTTGTTTACCGGCATCATTTTCCCCCCTCCTTTGTGCCAGCCCTCCGGGTTACGGGTGTATCCAGCCACGCCCCCAAACACGTGAAAGAACGCCAACCCGCGCTGGTCCAACACATCCACGCTCTCGACCCACACTTCCATAAAACGCGGTGCAGCCAGGCCGACGTACCAGCTGTGGTAAGGCAACTTGGGCGGCGTGGGACCACCGGCGCAGGCGCAAAGGCTGAACAACAGGCTGACCAGCAGGCTCAGGCGCTTCATTGGGACGTAGCCCTTACCAAGTGCCATAGGGAATCCCGTGCTGGTCCACGTAGGCTTTGTTTTCAGGTTCTATGGGCACGTATTGGCCGTTGCTCTTTCCTTTGTAAGGCCCAAGCGGCTCGATCTCGGCCTGAAATCGCCCGACTTCCTTGAACCCAAGACATCCCGCACCCACCCAAACTTTGACGATGCCACCGGGCGCCATCCCCAACGTGATTCTGTTGCGATACAGCGTTACATTCTCCTGATCCGCTTTACAGAAAACCCGCTCCGGCCTGACCATCTCATCGCGCACCCACTGCGGGATCCGGATACCGATCTTGTAGGTCTGCGGCTCCACCAACGATTGCCAGCGCACGAAGATGCGGTCCGGCAGGTCGACGTTGTTTACCGGCATCATTTTCCCCCCTCCTTTGTGCCAGCCTTCAGGTTTGCGGGTGTAACCGGCCACCCCGGCAGACACGCGAAAGAACGCCAACCCGCGCTGATCGAGCACATCCACGCTCTCGACCCACACTTCCATGAAACGCGGTGCCGCCAGGCCGACGTACCAGCTGTGGTAGGGCAACTTGGGCGGTGTGGGACCATTGGCGCAGGCACACAGGCTGAACAGCAGTCCGACCAGCAGGCTCAGGCGCTTCATTGCGGGTAGCCCTTTTGTGGCTGATGAGGATGGATCTTGCGTGTGCTGTCGGGTGCCGGTTTGTTGATCATCAAACCTTTGTTGGGCGTCCAGTGGGCGGACTGATGGATATAGCGAGCGCGCAGTAAACGTTCCTGCTCGGGATTGAGGATGACCTCGGTGCCCGACAGTGCATGCTCAAGGATTTGTGCAGCGATCGGTTGCAAATCTGTGGGTAGTGCCAATCCGGGTTGCGCTTCAAGACTTTTGAAGGGCACACCATGACGCACACCCAGTTCGCGCATCAGGCGCAAGGCAATCAATGCCAATTCACCTCGGACCGGACGATCCAGAACAATCGCCAGCAGATAGTGGTCCTGGTCGGACTCCTGCTTGCCCCGGGCGGCCGGGGTGAACGACCAGGCCTTGACCTCGACACTGCCTTCGTCAGCCAGGCCACTGGCGCGCAGGGCCTGCACTTGAGCCAGGGCCTTGGCCCACTCGGGAGTGGACTGCACCGGTTGGTTGCGTCGCAGGGTGAGGCGACCGGGTCGGGTCAACCACAGCCGTTCCCGGGCACGTGGCAGATAGCCGCCGCCGATGTCCGAGTGCACCCCGGGCAGACTGATTTGTCGATGATCGTGCAGCACTTCGTTGAGGGAAAAGTTAAGCCGGCACTCGTCGCGCGCCTGTAGCTGGATGACCTGACGCGCACAACCGGGTGGCAGGTACAGGTTAACGCCCGGGTTATGGTCATCGGCCACGTTCAGGTCCATGCCGCCGATGGCGGCCACGGTGTCGAACAGGCCGATCAGGTTGAGGCGGATATCGACCGCCGGGTCGAAGCTGCCGAGCAGGCCGAAGCGGCCTCCCTGCAGCAGATCACCGAATACACCTCGACCCGGTTTGAGCAGTTCGTTGGCACAGTGGCGCGTGGCGGCGGCACCGCGGCTAAAGCCAAAGATGTCGAACTCAACCCGACGGATATTAGTACCTGGGTTGGCAACCGAAAAATCACGTAGTTGCTCCGCAATTACTGCCGGCGCTTGTTCAACCCGCGCCACCACCCCGGTTTCACCCCGCCCCATACCTTGCCCGAAAAGCGAGTCGTCACCACCGCTGCGGGTACCAATACCCTCCAGATAGACCGGCACATAACCAATTTCAGCTCCGGGCGGGAGACCATCGGTGGCGTGATCGGGATACAGCGCAAACAAATGCACCACATTACTCGGCGCATTCCCATAACTGTTATCCGGCGTACGACCAAAACCACTGCCATCAAACTCGTCAAACCCATACTGGTTGCACAACTGAATGATGGACGCCAGATCGCTTTCATCGAACAGTTGCAGATCCTCGCGTCGGCACTGTTCGGTGAGGGCCGCGTTGGCCTGGTTGTTACCGGTGCCATCAAAAAACAGCCCGATGCGCAGGGTGATGCCTTCGAGTTCTTCCTCTTCCTCCTCTTCGTCCATGTCGTAGATCAGCGAGAGTTCCTCCGGAGCGGCGGTGTACACCCGCTGGGTGAAACCCTGGCTGTCGGTGGTGCCTTTCCACACGTTGCCGCTGGCACTGGAGATCTTGTACGGCACGCCGGCCAGGACCTGCTCGCCATCGTTGGCAAAAATCTGGTACTGCTGATCGAACGCCAGCGGCGGATCAATCACCGCCGGCAGCGGCGGCAAGCGCGCCGCCTGCGTGACCTTGGTCGGGACGTACTCCAGAAACGCCGCCTTGATGTTGTGATCGCCCGCCGTGCCCGACTCGATGCCACACGTCTCCAGGCTGAGGTAGCTGCCGCCGCCGTTGAGGACGATTTTCTTCTTCGCCGTGATGTGGATTTCGTCCTCGGTGCTGGTGATGTCCAGCCCCAGCCGGGCGATCAGTTCCAGGCGGTCGTTTTGCGCCTGCACGCTGACCGGGCCCTGATTGGCGATCAGCTTGATCCCCAGCTTGCGCACGAACAGGCTCAGGCCCTGGCCGACGCCGATGAACAGGCGCTTGACCACGCTGAGGTCGGCGTGGCCGCCGGCGTTGAGCATCAGGTTGTCCTGCGCGGCCAGTTGCAGGTGCTGGCCGCTGGTCAGGGCGATGCCTTGTGGGGCGCTGAGCAGCAGGACCTGGGACTTGAGCTGTTCCAGATCCTGGCGCAGCAGGTTCAGTTGCGCGGCCACGTCCGCCGGTTCGGCGTGGGCGGTTTGGGCGTCCGTGGACAGCTGTTGCAGTTGGTCGCCGGCCTGTTGCAGGCGGCCGACGGCGGCGGCCATGTCCAACACCTGCCCCTGGGCCTTGCTCTGTTCATCGGCACTGATAAACAACCCCTTGCCCGCGCGAATCGCCCCCCAGGCATCGGTGCGCAACTCAAAGCCTTCCCCACGTTTGGCCTTCTTCGCATCCACCACGTGCCCGAGGTTGAGCTGGCTCTTGCCACTGTGTTCGGTGCTGAGCTTGATGTGCTCCTGACCGCGGGTATCGTCCAGCCGCAGCTTGTTGTTGGCCGGGGTGCGCAGCACGTTGCGTTTTTCGTTGTACATGGTGACGGGGTCGGGGTGCTGGCTGTCGTGCAGGGCGTGGGCGATGTAGGGGCGGTCGGGGTCGCCCTGTTCGAAGGCCACCGCCACTTCGGTGCCGGCGATCAGCGGCAGGTGCAGGCCGTGGGTGTCGCCGGCGTACGCCCGGGCCAGGCGCAGCCAGGTGCTTTCGCGACCGGCGTCCCAGGTGTCGCGGTCGAACAGGAACTGYACCCGGTAGCGGCCCTCGGCGTCGGTATCGGCGTAGGGGTTGTGGGCCTGYGCGCTGGTCACCCGGGCCGGCACGGTGCCGGCGATCAAGGGTTTGGGCGGCACCTCGGGGCGAAAGCACACCGTCTGCGCAAAGGGGATGGCCTGGAAGCTGCACTCGAAGCTGCGRTCGCGGGCGGCGCCGGCCTTGAGCCCGATGATCACCGCCCGCGGCGCGAAGGCCTGGGGCGCGCCGTCGGTGACTTCCAGCACCTGGCCCGGYGCCAGGCGGGGACTGCTGCTCATGCCGCGCAGGCGGGTGCGGCGATTGAGGTAACGCTCGTGGCGCAGGCGYGCATAGAAGTAGCCGCTTTCGCACTGCACGTCTTCGGGGAAGTCRTGGCGGTCGCCGAGCGYGGTGTAGGGTTCGGCGTAGTGRTAGGCCTCGCCGTAGGTGCCCTTGGCGCCGCGCGTCTGGTCGATGTCGCCGTCGAGGTGCGCGCGGGCGTCACGGTGGTGGTAGGCGCGGATATTCACGTGCTGTTCCACCACCTGGTGTTCCGACTGCAGGGCCCAGACGCTGTCCTCACCGCTGCTGCTTAACCCGGAGAGCGGGCGCAGCGGCAGCTCGACGTCGAACTGGTAGGCGCGCGGGGAGTCGTGGAATTCGACGACGTCGATGCCCAGGCGCTCGTCGCTGGTGAAGCGGTACCAGATGCCGACTTCGGCCAGCAGGCGGGCGACAAAGGCCAGGTCGCTTTCGCCGTATTGCATCACCTGCTCGCGCCGGGGGTATTCGCGGTGCAGGTGGAAGAGGAAGTCCTGGCCCCGGAAAGCGTGGCGGCCGCGCAGGATGTGCTCGACGATCTCCGGCACCGASYGGTGCTGGTAGATCCGGTATTGCCGGCCCCGCGCGAGCAGCGCCAGACGCGGTTGCAGGGTGACYTCGTAGCGCGCCTCGTCGAKGGAGGCGGACAGGCGTTTGAAGCCACCGATCACCCCGTGCAAGGTGCGCAGCGGCTTGACCTCRGRCGGTTCGAAGATCAGGGACGAGACCTTTTCCGGCAKCGCRTGCAGGCTGAAGCTGGCGGGTTGGCCGAGCAGGCGTTCGGCGKCGATGTCGAGCTCGCTGGAGGTGAACTCGATGTRGTAGCTGAAGGGYTGGCTGAGGTGYTCTTCGCCGTGGAAGGCCAGGACGTCGAGGGGGGCGTCCACCTCGCGCACCCAGAGTGTGTGGCGGCTGTGGTCGAAGAAGGTGCGCGGTGCGTTGGACAAAATCAGGCCTCCCTTGGCTGTTGAGGCGGACGGGGAGGCTTCGTTGCCTCCCGCGTTCAAGCGCTCGACAGCTTTCAGGAAGGTAAAAAAGGTTGATATAGGACGTGTCTAATAAGCGTGTAGGGTGTTTCCGAATAATGCAGCAGGCCACAACGTCCTAAGACTCTACCTACAACAGTAAAAGAATCCTCGGCATCTCGACAGCGGCCACGAATGAGTCTTCCTGATCAGGACTCCACCTGACGACCGGCAGCAAAAACCATTTGCCACAAAATATTACATACGTCATATTACAATCATCATAATTAACCTCCGCTCCAACAGGTAATCCTCCATGACCAGCATGCCCACCGTTGAACCCGACCTGGCTGCCCCGGTGACTGCCGCCAAACCTCCCCTGCTCAAACGCCTGCTCTTGCCCGCCGTGGCAATCGCAGCGCTGGTATTGGCCGGTGTGTATGGCGCGCATTGGTGGACCGCCGGCCGCTTCATCGAGGAAACCGACGACGCCTACATCGGCGGCGACGTAACGGTGATCGGGCCGAAAGTGGCGGGCTATATCGACGAAGTGCTGGTGGCCGACAACCAGAAGGTCAAGGCCGGCGACGTGCTGATCCGTCTCGATTCACGCGACTACCGGGCCAACCTGGCCAAGGCCGAAGGCGCAGTGGCCGCCCAGCAAGCCTTGCTGGCCAACCTCGACGCCACCGAACAACTGCAACAGGCCGTCATCGGCCAGGCCCGCGCCGGCATCGATGCCGCCGGCGCCGAGGCCGCACGCTCCCGGGATGACGATGCCCGCTACAAAAAACTGGTGACCACCAACGCCGTCTCGGTGGAAAGCGCCCAGCGGGCCAACGCGACGTTCAAGACGGCCCAGGCCCAAAGCAATCGCGCCCAGGCTGAACTGCTGGCCGCGCAACGCCAGTTGAATGTGATCGACACCCAGAAACAACAGGCCCGCGCCGCCTTGATCCAGGCCAGGGCCGAGCGCGACCTGGCGCAATTGAATGTCGGCTACACCGAACTGAAGGCGCCGGTCGACGGTGTGATCGGCAATCGCCGGGCCCGGGTCGGCGCCTATGCCCAGGCCGGTTCGCAATTGCTCTCGGTGGTGCCGACCAGCGGTCTGTGGGTCGATGCCAACTTCAAGGAAGACCAACTGGCGCACATGGTGCCGGGGCAACGGGTGGTGATCCATGCCGACGTGCTGTCGGGCCAGGAATTCCACGGTCACCTGGACAGCCTGGCCCCGGCCAGCGGTTCGCAATTCAGTGTGTTGCCACCGGAAAACGCCACCGGCAACTTCACCAAGATCGTGCAGCGGGTGCCGGTGCGGATTCACCTCGATCCGGCCGACAGCGTACTCGGCCACCTGCGCCCGGGATTGTCGGTCACCGCTGAAGTGGATACGCGCAAGGAGCCTGAAGCGCCAGCCGTGGCCAGCGCGCCATGAGCCGCGCCCTCGCCGCCCCGGCGCAACCGTTCAATGCCGCGAACATGGCGACGGCGACCAAGGTCTTCGCCTTTGCCAGCATGTGCATCGGTATGTTCATTGCGCTGCTGGATATCCAGATTGTCTCGGCTTCGTTGCGTGACATCGGCGGCGGGCTCTCCGCCGGCACCGACGAAACCGCGTGGGTGCAAACCAGTTACCTGATCGCCGAAATCATCGTGATTCCCCTGTCGGGCTGGCTGTCGCGGGTGTTTTCCACGCGCTGGCTGTTTTGCGCGTCGGCCGTGGGCTTCACCCTGACCAGCCTGCTGTGCGGCGCGGCCTGGAACATCCAGAGCATGATCGCCTTCCGTGCCCTGCAAGGGTTTCTGGGCGGCTCGATGATCCCGCTGGTGTTCACCACCGCGTTCGTGTTCTTCACCGGCAAGCAACGGGTGATCGCCGCCGCGACCATCGGCGCAGTGGCCTCATTGGCACCGACCCTGGGGCCGGTGATCGGTGGCTGGATCACTGACATATCGTCCTGGCACTGGCTGTTCTACATCAACCTGGTCCCCGGTATCTTTGTCGCCGTAGCCGTGCCGATGCTGGTGAAAATCGACCAGCCGGAACTGTCGCTGCTCAAAGGCGCGGATTACTTGAGCATGGTGTTTCTGGCGCTGTTCCTCGGCTGCCTGGAATACACCCTGGAAGAAGGCCCGCGCTGGAACTGGTTCAGCGACCGCACGATCCTGACCACCGCGTGGATCAGCGGCCTGGCCGGCCTGGCATTCATCGGCCGGACCTTGCATGTGGCCAATCCGATTGTCGATTTGCGCGCCTTGAAAGATCGCAACTTCGCCCTTGGCTGTTTCTTCTCGTTCGTCACCGGCATCGGCCTGTTCGCCACCATTTACCTGACGCCGCTGTTTCTCGGCCGGGTGCGGGGCTACGGAGCGCTGGACATTGGTCTGGCGGTTTTCTCCACCGGGGTGTTCCAGATCATGGCGATTCCGCTGTACGCCTTTCTGGCCAATCGCATCGACCTGCGCTGGATCATGATGACCGGCCTTGGGCTGTTCGCATTATCGATGTGGGATTTCAGCCCGATCACCCATGACTGGGGGGCCAAAGAATTGATGCTGCCACAAGCCTTGCGCGGGATTGCCCAGCAACTGGCGGTGCCGCCAACGGTGACCTTGACCCTCGGCGGCCTGGCGCCGGCACGGCTCAAGCATGCGTCGGGGTTGTTCAACCTGATGCGCAACCTGGGTGGGGCTATCGGCATCGCCGCGTGTGCGACCATTCTCAATGACCGCACCAACCTGCATTTCACCCGGCTGGCGGAGCACCTCAACAGCACCAACGAGGCGCTCAACCAATGGCTGTCCCAGGTCGGCAACAACTTCGCCGCCCTCGGCCAGAGCGGTGACGCCGGAGTCACCGCCAGCCTGCATCAACTATGGTTGCTGACCTACCGCGAAGCCCAGACGCAAACCTATGGCGACGCGTTTCTGATGATCGGGGTGTGCTTCGTCATCGCCACGGCGATGGTGCCCTTGATGCGCAAGGTGCAACCACCGGCCGCGCCGAGCGCCGATGCGCATTGAGCCTCGGCTCCCTTTTCGATATCAGGCCTGAGGAGTTTTGCGGAAACCGACGGCCAAACGGTTCCAGCTGTTGATGGTGCTGATCGCCACGGTCAGATCGACCATTTCCTTGGGCGTGAACTGAGCGCTGACCACTTCGTAGTCTTCATCTGGCGCGTGGGTCAGGCTCAGTTGGGTCAGGGATTCGGTCCAAAGCAGCGCGGCACGTTCGCGATCGCTGAAGAACGGTGCCTCGCGCCACGCCGTTACGGCGAACAGGCGACGCGGGGTTTCGCCGCCCTTGATAGCATCGGCGGTGTGCATATCGATGCAAAATGCGCAGCCATTGATCTGCGAAGCCCGCAGCTTGACCAGTTCAACCAGGTTTTTTTCCAGCGGCAGCTTCGAAACCGCCGTTTCCAGAGCGATCATCGCTTTGAGGGCATCAGGGGACGCGGTGTAGAAATCGGTACGCGGTTGCATCGTGTGCTCCAGGGCAAGTGGGGGTGTGACTACCTTAGCCCCCTGCCCCGTTTGCACAAATAGCCAATATTCCAGAAGTCGAGGAGGCCACTTGCGGTGTCTTGTTGGCCGCTGGTCATACCCGACTGCGCAACCACCGCAGAAAGCCCTTCTTCTCCACTGTCACCGGCAGGTCCTGAGTCAGGGTTTTCGCTTTGAGCAAGCGGTAGTCGAGCAAGGTTTTCATCGCATCGTTGATGTCCTGACGGGCATCCAGGCATGGCTTGAGGTATTCCTTTTCGATGCGGTACAAGCCACAAAAGGTCTTGGCGGTAAACTGCGCAGGCACCGAACTGTCGTCCAGGATACCGGCCTCGCCGATCACCTCTCCGGGCCCCATGCGGCCTGATTCGAACGGCGAGCCATGACGGGGCAGCGTCACGCTGACGACACCGGACTCGATAATGAACAAGTGATCGCTGACCTCCCCCGCGTCGAGGATCGTTTCGCCGGCACGGAAGGTTTGCAGGGTCATGTTCTGGCTGAAGGTGTCTTTTTCTTCCTGACGCAACGTGGAGAAAATCGGCGAACTGTCGAGCAGTGCCCGGGGCCGCGACAGGTTGCCCGCCAGCGTGGGTTCGACGCTCGACAACAGGTTGACCCCGGACGCCTGCAAGTGTCGGTACGCCAGGTCGAACAGCTGATTGCGCACCGTGCGTTTCTCGCTCATCGACGCGACAAACCCATTGATTTCGTATTCCACTCCGGTGCTGCTGGAGCTTTTCAGCGAGACGCTCGGGGCCGGTGTGTCCAGCAGAAAACGGCAACCTTGCATGGCGCGTTCAAGGGCATCAATCACTGTGTTCGGCCGTGCATGGGGGCTCACTTGAAGGGTGATGGAAACGCCAAACATATCGCTCGGGCGGCTGAAGTTGATGATCTTGGCCTTGGCTGCCAATGAGTTGGGAATCACCGCCAGGCTGCCTTGGGCGGTTTGCAGGCGCGTAGCACGCCAGTCGATGTCGGTGACCCGGCCTTCCATGCCGTCTATGGAGATGTAGTCATCCAGTTGATAGGGTTTGGTGGTGTTCAGGACGATCCCGGAAAACACGTCACTGAGGGTACTTTGCAAGGCCAGGCCGACAATGATCGCCAACGCACCGGACGTCGCCAGCACGCCCTTGACCGGTAGATCGAGTACATAGGCCAGGGCGGCAATGATCGCGATCAGGAAAATCACCGCACCGAGCAAATCCTGGAGCAAGCGCCCGGTATGCCCCACCCGTTGCATCATCACCGCGCCGATCAGCACCGTCAGCATCCGCGCGCCAAACAGCCACCAGCCGATCTGCAATCCGGTGGCCGCCAGGTGCAACGGTACGTTGTCGGCCCAGGGCGGCGGCTCCATCGGATTCAGGCCTTCATTGAACAGCAGAAGGCTGTATAGCGCGAAAATCGTGACCCGCAACAGAAGCTTCCAAGGGTTGCGGTTGTCACCGATTAAACGCCACAACCCGAGGTCGATCAGGATCAGCGCCATGGCGCAGATCAATGGGTGTTCGGTGAGGAAAGACAGCATCAAGCAACTCCAGCCAGGGCTAATAACGCGAAGATCGCATGGATTGGCCATAGTGTAGGAGCAATTGATTTGGCGGGATGAACACGTCTGGCTGGACACCAAAAAAACTGTGGGAGCGAGCTTGCTCGCGATGGCGTCGGGTCAGCCAACATTGATGTTGACTGTGACTCAGTCATCGCGAGCAAGCTCGCTCCCACAGGGGTATGAGTGATACCGAAGCTATTTGCTATTGGCCAGCGTGCTGTAGCTGGTCATCAGGTTGCGGTAATCCGGAATATGGTTGGAGAACAGCGTGCCCAACCCTTCGATGTCGTTGCGCCAGTCGCGGTGCAGTTCACAGGCCAGGCCGAACCAGGTCATCAATTGCGCGCCCTGAGCGGTCATACGGTTCCACGCCGATTCGCGGGTCAGTTCGTTGAAAGTGCCGGACGCGTCGGTGACCACGAACACCTCAAAGCCTTCGGCCAGTGCCGAAAGCGCCGGGAATGCTACGCAAACTTCCGTCACCACACCGGCGATGATCAGTTGTTTCTTGCCGGTGGCCTTGATCGCCTTGACGAAATCTTCGTTGTCCCAGGCGTTGATCTGCCCCGGGCGAGCGATGTACGGCGCGTCCGGAAAAAGTGCCTTGAGCTCGGGCACCAGCGGGCCGTTGGGACCGGTTTCGAAACTGGTGGTGAGGATGGTCGGCAGCTTGAAGTACTTGGCCAGGTCGGCCAGGGCCAACACGTTGTTCTTGAAACGATCCGGATCGATGTCGCGCACCAGCGACAGCAGGCCTGCCTGATGATCAACCATCAGAACCGCGGCGTTGTCCTTGTCCAGACGCTTGTAGGAAGTAGTCATTGCAGTAGTCCTCGCGTGTTATCGATGCCGAGTGGAAATCGGCGTGGGGTCACCGGTCAGCGCTGGGAGTCCAGCACCTCGTGTTCGTTCGCCACTTGTTGGGCCTTGAGGTAACTCTCGATCAGCAACTGATAATGCGGCATGGCCTGGGCGTAGACAGCGGCCCACTGCTCGGCATCCGGACGGTTCCACGAGCCTTGCAGCTCGGATAGCGTCGCCATGATGTCGATCGGCACCACCCCGGCCTGGGCCAGACGGGCAACGGTCAACTCGGTGGCCAGTTTCGAGTGGTTGCCGGAGGCGTCGACCACGGCAAACACCTTGTAGCCTTCATGCACCGCCGCGATGGACGGGAACGCCAGGCATACGCTGGTCAAGGTGCCGGCGATGACCAGGGTTTTCTTGCCGGTGGCTTTGACCGCCGCGTGAAACTCCGGGTTGTCCCAGGCGTTGATTTCACCTTTGCGCGCCACGTACTGCGCATGGGGTGCGGCCTCGTGGATTTCCGGGATCAACGGCCCGTTCGGCCCCTGGGGAACGGAAGCGGTGGTGATCACCGGCATCTTCAGCAGGGTCGCGGCCTTGGCCAGGGCAATGGCATTGGCGCGCAGTTGGGGCACGTCCATGTCCTTGACGATCTGGAACAGTCCGCTCTGATGGTCGATCAACAACATGGCGGCATCGTTGGGATCGATAGTCGGTTTCTGGCCATTGAAATTGGCCGCGTTGACGGTACTCATGTGCGTTTCCTCTTTCTTTCAGGCAATAGCCATCCCTGGCCTCGGACCGGCCTACGCATCCTGTGTAGAACGGGTGTTTGAAACGAAACGGGTTAAGCGTGCATCCGGCCGAAGCGACCGGACTGGAAGTCGGCGAAGGCCTGGTGGATTTCCTGCTCGGTGTTCATCACGAACGGCCCGTGGCCAACAATCGGCTCGTCGATCGGCTCGCCGCTGAGCAACAACACCACCGCGTCTTCGCTGGCTTCGAGGGTCATTTGATCGCCCTTGCGATCGAACAGGGCCAACTGCCCCTGGCGCACCGACTCCAGGCCATTGACCTGAACCGTGCCGCGCAGAACCACCAGCGCGGTGTTGCGCCCTTCATGCAGATCAAGGGTGAGCAACTTGCCGGCATTCAAACGAATGTCCCACACGTCGACCGGGGTGAAGGTGCGCGCCGCGCCCTTGTGGCCGTCGAACTCACCGGCGATCAGGCGCAGGCTGCCGGCGTTGTCCTGCAAGGCGATGTTCGGGATGTCTCCGTCGAGGATCGTCTGGTAACCGGGGTCGGCCATCTTGTCCCTGGCCGGCAGGTTGACCCACAACTGCACCATCTCCAGGGTGCCACCGCTCTTGGCGAAACCCTGGGAGTGAAACTCTTCATGCAGGATCCCCGAGGCCGCGGTCATCCATTGCACATCGCCGGGGCCGATCTTGCCGCCACTGCCGGTGGAGTCCCGGTGCTCCAGTTCGCCCTTGTAAACGATAGTCACGGTTTCGAAGCCACGATGAGGATGCTGACCAACGCCACGTCGTTCGCTGGTCGGGGTGAATTCAGCGGGGCCGGCGTGATCCAGCAACAGGAACGGGCTGATGTGCTTGCCCAGGCTGTCGTAGGAAAACAGCGTGCGAACCGGAAAACCGTCGCCAACCCAATGGGTTCGTGGACTGGTGTAGATACCGATGATGTTTTTCATGGTGTCTCCTTATGAGGTGGGTGAAGCCATGGACAAAGCTTAAAACCGTGACCTTTGCTGCGCTAGACTGCAAAAATCAGCTTTAGCGTTCTATTTGGAGAACGATGGTGGAAGACCTCAACACCCTCTACTACTTCACCCAGGTGGTGGAGCATCACGGTTTCGCAGCGGCGGGCCGGGCACTGGACATGCCCAAGTCCAAGCTCAGTCGACGCATTGCCGAACTTGAAGAGCGCCTCGGCGTGCGCCTGCTGCACCGCACCAGCCGGCATTGCTCGTTGACGGAAATCGGCCAGGCCTACTACCAGCGCTGCCTGGCCATGCGCGTGGAGGCGGAAAGTGCCGCCGAACTGATCGAGCGCAACCGCTCCGAGCCCCAGGGCCTGGTGCGTGTCAGTTGCCCGACGGCACTGCTCAATTCCTGGGTCGGGCCGATGCTGACCCGCTACATGCTCAAGTACCCGTTGGTGGAGTTGTTCATCGAGAGCACCAACCGCCGGGTCGACCTGATTCACGAAGGCTTCGATATTGCCCTGCGGGTACGCTTTCCGCCGCTGGAAAACACCGACATGGTGATGAAGGTGCTGGGCAACAGCACCCAGAGTGTGGTCGGCAGCCCGGCCTTTGTATCGCGCCTGTCGACGCCGGCCTCCCCGGCCGATCTCAGCGGCTTGCCGAGCCTGCACTGGGGCGCGGCGCAGCGCGAATATCAGTGGGAACTGTTCGGTGCCGATGGCAGCACCGCGATGATCCGGCATGCACCGCGGATGGTCACCGATGACCTGTTGGCCCTGCGCCATGCGGCGGTCGCCGGGATCGGCATCGTGCACCTGCCCAGTGTGGTGGTGCGCGACGAAATCGCTGCCGGGCAACTGGTGGAACTGGTGCCGGGCTGGGCGCCGAAAAGCGGTGTCATCCACGCGATCTTCCCCTCACGTCGGGGCTTGCTGCCTTCGGTGCGCACGTTGATCGATTTTCTCGGGGAAGAATTCAGCCGTAGTGATATTGCTTAGCGGCGGGGGTAAGGCTTTGGACCGAGTCGCGGCCTTCGCTGGCAAGTCGGATCAAGCACCCTCAATCCTGTTCCAGACGCTGGTCCAGGCGGGCCATGGCTCGCTGCAACTGGTCGAYGGCATCGTCGATCAGTGCCGCGCGGCCGTCATTACACGCCCGCTCCAGTTGTTCGCAACACTCGACCAGGCCAAGCGCTCGCACCATCAGCGCCCCGCCCTTGATCCGGTGTGCCAGCGTCTGCAGACCCGGGCGATTGCCGTTGGTGTGCAAGGCCAGCAAATGCACACGGTCCTCGCGGTTGGTCAGCGCCAGATCGTGCATCAGTTGATCGATCAACTCACGATCCGAATCAACATAGCGTTCCAGCCCGCTCAAATCGAATTCGGCGAAGCCAGGGTCGACGATCGCCGCTTGGGGCGCACTGGAAAACCGCCGGGCCAGCCACGCCTGCAAGTCCACCAGGCGAATGGGTTTGAACAGGCAATCGTCCATCCCCGCCGCCTTGCACCGGTCCTTTTCCTCGGCCTGCGCGTTGGCGGTAAAGCCCAGAATCAGCGTCGGCGACAGCCCCTGCACCCGCTCTTGCTCACGTATCGCGCCGGCCAGCTCGTAACCGCTGAGTACCGGCATGTTGCAGTCGGTGATGACCAGATCGAAACCGTGCCCGTGCCTGCGCCCGCGCCACTGTTCAAGCCCCTGTGCCCCGTCTTCAGCCAGCACCACGCAATGGCCCAGATAGCTCAGCTGCCGCGAGAGCAACAGGCGATTGGCCGGATAATCGTCGACCACCAGAATCGACAACGCCCGGGTCGTGAGCTGCGCCGGATCCTGGGACACCACCTCGGCGGGTAACGTTTGCAGGACGGCCAGCACCAGGCTGATGTCCACCCGCGTGCCGCGCCCAGGCTGACTGTCGAGTTGCAGCCGGCCGCCCATCATTTCACACAGGGTACGGCTGATCACCAGGCCCAGGCCGGAACCCTGCCGGGCCGTCTGCTGGCTATTGCCCGCCTGCACAAACGGACTGAACAGGCGTTGCTGGTCGAGAGCGCTGATACCGATGCCACTGTCCTCGATACTCAGACAGGCAGACAGATGCGCCGGGCCTTGAGGCAGCACCCGCAGTATCAGGCTCACCTCACCTTCTCGGGTGAACTTGATCGCATTGCTCAGCAGATTGGACAGCACCTGTTTGAAGCGCGTGGGATCGAGCATCACGTCACAGTCACTGCGCGCGTCGAGATCGACCCGCCACTGCAGATTCTTTTGAATCGCCAGCCCTTCGAAAACCCGGCAGACCGACGTCACCAGCGCGTGCAGATTGACCCGCTCCGGCGCCAACGACAAATGCCCGGATTCGATCCGCGCGACATCCAGAATGTCGCCGATCAAATCCAGCAACTGCTGCCCGGCGTTGGACGCCACCTCGATGGCGGCGCGGTCAGTCACCCCTTCATCGGCCCGTTTCAGTGCCAGTTCGAGCATGCCGATCAAGGCGTTCATCGGCGTGCGGATTTCATGGCTCATGGTGGCCAGGAACGTGGTCTTGGCCCGGTTGGCGTCGTCCGCCGCGTCCTTGGCTTCCTGCAATTGCCCAAGCAATTGCTGGCGCTGACGAATCTGCCGCCGCTGCCAGACGATCCCGGCCAACGCGAACAACAGCATGACACCCGCCGCCGAAAACGCCTGCACGATCGCTTGTCGGTGTCGCAGCCAGTAACTCTGCTCGACCATCGAGTCATAGCGCCAGGGTTGAGTCAGCTCGTCAATTTCTTCGGGGGGAATACTCAGTAATGCCTTGTCCAGAATCGAATGCAGCTCGGTGGCCTCCCGACTGGTTGCCAGGGTGCTTCGGGCGGGGTCGGTGCCCACGGTGCTGGTCACTTGCAGGCGATCGCGATACTGCCGGGAAATCAGGTAACGGGCGCTGATCAACGAGTTGATACCGCCATGGGCCTTGCCCTGGGCGACCATTTCCATGGCGTCCGTCGACAGTGGCGCATCCACCAGCTCGATCAGCGGGTATTGCTGGCGAATGTACTCGCCGGCAATGTTGCCCTGGGTCAGCGCCAGGGTTCTCCCCGCCATGTCATCCAGCGTCCTGGGGCTGTCCGCGTCCACGCGGGTCACCAGCACCGACGGGCTGCTCAGAAACGACCGGGTGAACCGCAATTCATCTTCACGCTGGGAACTGAGGCCGATACCGGCCAACACATCGATCTGGCCGCTCGTGATGCCCGTCATCATCTCGGCCACCGACTTCATGCCCTGGATATCAAATTGCAACCCGGTGCGCAAAGTGATTTTCGCCAGCACATCGACGCCGATACCGCGAAACTGGCCTTCGCTGTCGACAAATGAAATCGGCGGGATATTTTCGTTGATCGCGACCTTCACCCGCGGGTGGCGTTCGAGCCAGTGCTGTTCGGCCACGCTCAATTGCAAAGACTGAGTGCCCGGGATATGCACCCCGTTGGCCCCCCAACGGCGCAGGATGTTCATTTGTTCATTGGTGGTGATGGCCGCCAGCGCCTTGTTGACGATGCGCAATAGCGCAACGTTGTCGCGGGCTATCGCAAAGGCAAAACGCCCGGACTCCATGGGCGAGAAGTCCGTCAGGTGCACGTTGTTCAGGTAATTCCTGCTGATCAGATAATGGGCATTGATCGCATCACCGAGGTAGACATCAGCCTGGCCGAACGCCACGGCGCCCATCGCCGCCAGTGTCGAGGGAAACAGCTGGACCTGCGCTTTGGAATAGAACTGTTGCACGCTGTATTCGGGCAAGTAGTGATACAGCATCACCAGTCGCTTGCCGGCCAGCGTCGGGTCGAGCACCGGAGGGAAATCGGTGCGGGTGACCAGCACCGGTTGATCCACCGCGTAGGCGCTGGACATCTGTAGCTGCGGATCTTCGGCTTCGAATCGGTTGGCCGTTCCCAGCAGGTCGGCCTGCCCGTCCTTGATGGCCTGCACCGCGTCGGCCCGCGACGGATAACGTTGAACCTCGATGACGACATTCAACAATTGTTCCAGCAATCCGGCGTAATCGGCTGTTACGCCTTCGAACACCTTGCCTGCCGTGTTGAACTCGAAGGGGGGATAGTCGGGAGCCGAGACAGCCAGTACCAATCGGCCCTTTTGCTGCAACCAGCGCAACTCGGTTTCCGACCACCTGACGCTCAGGCCTTCGGCACTCGAGCGTCCCAACAGGGTCAACGACTGTTGTGCACAGACCGTCGATGCCCAGAGTAGAAGGCCAATCAGCACCCCGCCTGCCAGTCGTCGGAGAGCGTTCATTCAGATCAATTGATTGCGCAGGGCGAAATCCCTCAAGTGCACCGACGAGCTCACGTTGAGCTTGAGGGTGAGACGGGTCTTGTAGGTACTGACGGTCTTGTAGCTCAGGTGCATGATCTCGGCGATTTCCAGGTTTTTCGAACCCCGGGCCAGGTACTGCAGAATGGTCAACTCACGGTTGGAGAGCTTGTCGATCAACTGCTTTTCACTGCGTTGCAACTCCCCCATCGACACGGAACTCGAGGGGAGCTGGGCGAAATAGGTATAGCCGGCCATCACGCAATTCACCGCCGCCTTCAAGTCATCCAGGTCCTTGCTCTTGGAAACATAGGCAACAGCCCCGGCCCGCATGCAGCGGTCCTGATAGAACTGGGCCTCCAGCGAGGTGAACACCACCACGCGACATCGCGTGTTTTCGGCCTTGATACGGTCCATCACCTCAAGCCCCGCCACACC
>NZ_JBFUIC010000091.1:0-18082 GCF_056402075.1 Pseudomonas sp. P4_C3 | reverse complement strand
GACCAGCCCGCCACCGATAATTGCCAGATTGACTCGACTCATGCCGTTTGTGTCCGCGCGGCGGCCATCAGGGCCTCGATCTCGGCGACCGTTCTCGGCACGCCGCCCGTCAATATTTCACAACCGGTTTTGGTGACCACTACGTCGTCCTCGATGCGCACGCCAATGCCGCGCCATTTCTTCGCCACGCTCTGGTTGTCCGCAGCGATATAGATCCCCGGCTCCACGGTCAGCGCCATGCCGACTTCCAGCACGCGCCATTCGCCGCCGACCTTGTATTCGCCGACGTCATGTACATCCAGACCCAGCCAGTGGCCGGCGCGGTGCATGTAAAACGCTTTGTAGGCTTCGCTGGCAATCAGTTCGTCGACGTCGCCCCGGAGCAGTCCCAGCTTGACCAGCCCGGCCGTGATGACCCGGACCGTGGCTTCATGCGCCTGATTCCAGTGTTTGTTCGGGGCGATTTCGGCAAAGGCAGCCTCTTGGGAAGCCAGCACCAATTCGTAAATCGCTTTCTGTTCCGCTGAATACTTGCCGCTGACCGGAAAGGTCCGGGTGATGTCGCTGGCGTAGCAGTCGATCTCGCAACCGGCGTCGATCAGCACCAGATCCCCGTCCTTGAGCACTGCGTCATTCTGCTGGTAATGCAGGATGCAACTGTTGCGCCCCGCCGCGACGATCGACCCGTAGGCCGGCATCTTCGCCCCGCCCTTGCGGAATTCGTAATCGAGCTCGGCTTCCAGGCTGAATTCGTGCAACCCGGCGCGACAGGCCTGCATTGCCCGCACGTGCGCCCGGGCGGAAATCCGCGCCGCCTCGCGCATCACTTTCACTTCTGCCGCCGATTTATACAGGCGCATGTCGTGCAGCAGATGATCCAGGGCAACGAATTCGTTCGGCGGCTGGGCACCGAGGTTGGCCTTGGAGCGGATCACGTTGATCCACTCCATCAGGTGGCGGTCGAATTCGGGGTTGCTGCCCATGGCCGAATACACCCGGTCACGGCCCTCGATCAGGCCCGGCAGGATGTCGTCGATATCGGTGATCGGAAAGGCGTCGTCGGCGCCGAAGTCGCGAATCGCGCCTTCTTGCCCGGCACGCAGGCCATCCCACAACTCACGCTCGGCGTTGCGCTCGCGGCAGAACAGAATGTATTCGCCATGCACTCGCCCCGGCATCAACACCAGTACGGCCTGGGGCTCGGGAAAACCGCTGAGGTACTGGAAGTCGCTGTCCTGGCGGTAGACGTGCTCGACGTCGCGGTTGCGAATGGCCACCGCGGCGGCGGGCAGGATGGCGATGCTGTTGGGTTCCATCTGCGCCATCAGGGCCTTGCGGCGACGGCTGTATTCCGATTTCGGGATGTGGATCATGGGCAGATGGCGTTCCCTGGCAACGATTAGTGCAGCGACGGTTTGGCGGCCGGCATGTCTTTTTTGGTCTCGGAGAACAGCAGCAACGGCGCGACGCGCAGGTACTCCATGACTTCCATATAGTCGGTTTCGCCGTCTTCGGACTCTTCCAGCGCGTCTTGCACCTGGGAAATGGCGGCCAGATCCTGCAGCACTTCGGTGGCCTCGGTGCTCAGTGCGCTGCTGTCACGGCAGTTCAGGCCGAAGCCGCTGAGGAAGCCCTGGCACCATTGGCCCAGTGCGGCGGCACGCTCGATGAGCGGAGCGTCGTCAGTTGGCAGCAACAGAACGACCGTCACGTCATCACCAGTGAGCTCGCCTTCAACCATCTCTTGCAGGCCGATCAGGGCACTGCGAACGTTGGCTTGAGGCTCGCTTTCGAGCAGTTCGGCGGCGTCGATCAGCCAGCCTTCGGCATCGAAACCGGCACCGGCGCAACTGCGACCGAGCAGCAGGCCGTGCAGTTCGGCAGGCGAGACGTTGTGACCGCTGGAAGTCAGCAGGGTGGCGAAGGCTTGGTACGGGGAATTCTGAATGGTCATGGGTAGCTAGGCGCCAGACGGCGCTATGTCTAGAATGAAGGCCTTGTATCCTACATCGACTACCCCTGTAGGAGCGAGCTTGTTCCGGGCGGCGTTCCGACGATGGTCGTCAACGATAACGCTGGGTACCTGACACTCCGCGGCGTTCTCAAGTTCATCGTCGGAACGCCGCCCGGAACAAGCTCGCTCCTACAGGGGTCCGCCCGCTACCTCCGGTCAGACACGAACTCAGTGGACACAATGGAAGACACCGATCTGCAAGCGCTGATGGCCAGACTCGAACTACTGATTACCCGAGTCGAGCAACTTAAGAGTCAAAACGGACTCTTACTAGCTCAGGAAAAGACCTGGCGCGAGGAACGCGCGCACCTCATTGAAAAAAACGAAATCGCCCGGCGTAAGGTCGAATCGATGATTTCGCGCCTCAAGGCCCTGGAGCAAGACTCATGAGTTCAAGCAATAGCGTCACCGTGCAGATCCTCGACAAAGAGTATTCGATCATCTGCCCTCAGGAAGAGCGCAGTAATCTGATCAGCGCCGCCCGTTATCTGGACGGCAAGATGCGCGAGATCCGCAGCAGCGGCAAAGTCATCGGCGCTGACCGTATCGCCGTGATGGCAGCGCTGAACATCACCCACGACCTGCTGCACAAGGAAGATCGCCCGGATATCCAGGCCAGCGGTTCGACCCGCGAACAGGTGCGCGACCTGCTCGATCGCGTCGATCTGGCGCTTGCCACCGATCCGGACGTCACCAAAGGCTGATTCGCGCCACCACTTGCGGTATAATCCCCTCACTCCCTGGGGTGCTTGCCAGTTGGCGATGTCCCTGAGCCGATTTGCTATACCCTGGAGGTTGCACGTTGGGCTGGTGTGCATGTCCGCTAGACGGAAAGCCTTAAAGCCTACTGCATCTTCCACCTTGAACTTTCGGGTTCAAGGGCTAAGTCGACAGCGGCACATTCGGGGAGCCTGATTTCAGTCCAATGCCGGTTTTGATACCGGCATTGGCGTTTTTACGGGTACGCTCCACGTATCCGCATTGTTGAAGCCCGAATACATGACCGAACCTGCGCTGCTCCCCCGCCCGCAACTTCGACGCATGCTGCGCAAGGCCCGCCGCGCACTGACACCCAGTCAGCAGCGCCAGGCCGCTCGCGGGCTGTACAAGCAATTGGCCCAGCAACCGCTGTTCCGCCGCGCCAGACACATCTCGCTCTACCTGCCCACCGACGGTGAAATCGATCCGCGCCTGTTGCTGCGCGCCGCGCAGCGCCGGGGCAAAGCCACCTATCTACCGGTGCTGAGCGCCTGGCCGCGAACCAAAATGGTGTTCCAGCGCATCCGTCCCGGGGAAAAACTCAAACCCAACCGCTTCCGCATTCTCGAACCACGGGCCAACCTCGCCCGGCAACGCAAGATCTGGGCGCTGGACCTGGTGCTGTTGCCATTGGTGGGGTTTGACGATGTCGGCGGACGTCTGGGAATGGGCGGCGGCTTCTACGATCGGAGCCTGGCCTACCTGGCGCGACGAAATGACTGGCGCAAGCCGACGCTGTTGGGGCTGGCCCATGAATGTCAGAAGGTGGGGCGATTGGCTCAGGCAAGCTGGGATGTGCCGCTGCAAGGAACGGTGACGGACAAGGCCTGGTATTACGCAGGCTAGGCGCCACTTCGATCAGCGGCGCCGAGGCAACAGGATCAGCGCTTGAAGGCGGTCGACTGTTGCTGCAATTGGGCGAGCTCGACTGGTGCATCGGTCTTGCTGGCCCACAGGCTTTGGGCATAGCCAGTGGTCACGACGCCAAGGCCAAACAAAATGACCAAAATCCATAGTAAATCCGGTTTGCGTTTCATCGATTACCCCCCAAAGGCATATCTACACGATGACAGCAGCGGTTTCCGTTTATAGGCCGTGCAGCAGCGTCAAGCTTTAAAGGCCGGCATTTTGCGACAACGTGAACCGCTGCGCAAATGCTGACGTCAACCGACTGTCGGTTTGTCATAAAATCGCCGACAAGCGGCTCAATCACCTCGCAAGGAGCAAAAGACATGGCCTATTGGCTGATGAAATCCGAGCCCGACGAACTCTCGATAAAAGGACTGGAAAAGCTCGGAAAAGCGCGCTGGGACGGAGTTCGCAACTATCAGGCACGCAATTTCCTGCGGGCCATGGCAGTGGGGGACGAGTTCTTTTTCTACCATTCCAGCTGCCCTGAGCCGGGCATCGCCGGAATCGGCAAAATTGTCGAAGCCGCGTATTCGGACCCGACGGCACTGGAGCCGGAGAGCCATTATTTTGACCCGAAGGCCACCCCGGACAAAAATGCCTGGAGCGCGATCGATGTCGCGCATGTCGAGACGTTTGTCCGGGTGTTGAAGCTGGATTACCTGAAGCAGCAGACGGCGCTGGCCGAGTTGCCGCTGGTGCAGAAAGGCTCGCGGCTTTCGGTGATGCCGGTGACGCCGGAGCAATGGGCGGCGGTGATTGCCTTAAAGCCTTGAGTCATTTATCGCCTGGACTGGCCTCATCGCGAGCAAGCTCGCTCCCACAGGATTCTGCAGTGGACATGTAATTGTGCTGCAACACAAATCCAATGTGGGAGCGAGCTTGCTCCGGGCGGCGTTCCGACGATGACGCCAGCTCACGCAATAGAAGACTTACTGAATGATGAGGTTATTGAACAACAAATCCTCAACCACCGGCTTACCGGTTTCATCATTCATGATCTGCCGGGTCTGTTTCAAGGCTTCCTGACGCAGCTTTTCCTTGGCCTCGACGTTGTTCATCGTCTCGGTAGTCTGCTGGGCGAACAGCGCGACCAATTGATTGCGGATCAAAGGTTCATTGGCCTTCACCGCTTTGGCCGCCTCGTCACCGGTCACCCGCAACGCCACATCGGCCTTGTAGACCTTCAGTTTCGGCGTGCCGTCCAGCCCGTAGTTACCCACGAACGGCGGGCTCAGGGTGATGTAACTGACCTTCGGAGCTGTATCCTCTTTGGCTTCTTCGGCCACCGCTGTCACAGGCAGAGACAGGGCCAGCATCAACATGATCCACGCTTTCAAAATTCGCTCCTTATCCGGTTTGCGGCCTAGCATAACGACCCGTCACGCCAGCACAAGCTTATGGCTGACTATCAGGGCCAGGCATGCTCGTTGACCCATCAACTCACACACCTACACTTATCGGCCATCACTTCCAAAGGAATAGCCCTGATGAAAGCCGTGCTGTGCAAAGCCTTCGGCCCTGCCGAATCGCTGGTGCTGGAAGACGTCGCCAGTCCTGTCGCGAAGAAGAATGAAATCCTGCTGGACGTGCACGCCGCCGGGGTCAACTTCCCCGACACGTTGATCATCGAGGGCAAATACCAGTTCAAGCCGCCCTTCCCGTTCTCTCCCGGTGGCGAAGCGTCCGGTGTGGTCAGCGCTGTGGGCGAAAAGGTCAGCCACTTGAAAGTCGGTGACCGGGTCATGGCCCTGACCGGCTGGGGCAGCTTTGCCGAACAGGTCGCCGTGCCGGGCTACAACGTGTTGCCGATCCCGCCGTCCATGGACTTCAACACCGCCGCCGCCTTCAGCATGACCTACGGCACCTCGATGCATGCCCTGAAGCAGCGCGGCAACCTGCAACAGGGCGAAACCCTGCTGGTGCTTGGTGCCTCCGGCGGTGTCGGCCTGGCGGCGGTGGAAATCGGCAAAGCCATGGGCGCCCGGGTGATCGCCGCAGCCAGCAGCGCAGAGAAACTCGCCGTGGCCAAGGCCGCCGGCGCCGACGAACTGATCAACTACAGCGAAACCAGCCTGAAGGACGAAATCAAGCGCCTGACCGATGGCCAGGGCGCTGACGTGATCTACGATCCGGTGGGCGGTGACCTGTTCGACCAGGCCATCCGTGCCATCGCCTGGAACGGCCGCCTGCTGGTGGTCGGCTTCGCCAGCGGGCGCATTCCCGAATTGCCGGTGAACCTCGCGCTGCTCAAAGGCGCAGCGGTACTCGGTGTGTTCTGGGGCTCCTTCGCCCAACGTCAGCCACAGGACAACGCCGCGAACTTCCAGCAACTGTTTGGCTGGTTTGCCGAAGGCAAATTGAAGCCGCTGGTGTCACAGGTTTATCCGCTGGACAATGCGGCGCAGGCCATCAATGATCTTGGTCAGCGCAAGGCTGTCGGGAAGGTTGTTGTGCAGGTTCGCTGAGCCGAGGCAAGCGATCTGAACTTCGAAAGACGCCGTTCAGATCGCTTTTCATTGGCGCGTGGACCCAAGCACCTTGCGAAGATACTCAGGCAAAAAGCTCATGTGTTACGAACCAGTCGCCAGTCAGGGCAGCGTGGCATTCGTCCAGGCGGACTTTGATTTACAGCGCTTGAGCCGCGCCTCCAGATTCCGGTCTGGCATGGCGTGGCTGCGCAGGGCATGCGCGGTCTGCTCGACATAATCGCGAGTGGTGCCGTAGCGCCCGCAGGCGTTTTCGAACACATGGCTCAGCACATGGTCCGGCAGGTTGCCGGCATAGCTGGGCAGGTGTCGCTCCAGCACAAAGCCCAATGCCTGTACCTGGCTGCCATCTTCGAGACGGCAGTTGAGCCAGTGCGGGCGGTAGGAAGGGAATGGCATCTCGCGCTGCCAAAGTGCGTACAGCGACGCTTCGAGTTGCTCTTCGGGCAAGCGATAGGCGAAACCGCTGCAAGAGCCACCGCGATCCAGGCCAAACACCAGGCCGGGCATTTCCGGGGTGCCACGATGTTCGTGGGACCACAGGTACAACCCGCGATGATAGCCATGCACCCGGCCGCGAACCCGCTCAACCGCTGTGCATTCAGGGCGCCAGATCAGCGAACCATACGCAAACAACCAGACCGGCCCGCCCTTGTGGCGCGCCATGGTCGATTGCATCGAGCTGAGCAGTTGTTCGTGAGTGAGTTGCGGCCCCAGATCGAGCCGCGGAGGGTAAGCCAGATTCAAAAAAGCAGATTCAATGGCGCTCATGGCAACAGTTGTTCGGCCCCGCAAGCATTACAAAATGTAAACACTATTAATGTAATAGAACATATAGCAGTAAAGGTAAAACGAAAAGTGATAAAGGACGTTTGCCTGACTGTTTATATACCCTAATGTCATTCTGCAAATATCTTAAATACCAGAATGAAATATGCATAAGCATTGAGTCCTTCCGGGAATAAAGCCGCTTATCAGAAACGTCCTACTCCCCCTTCAGATTTGCCGCCTTCTGGCCTCCATCGGGCGTCGCGTATAACGGCCACACAGGCGCAAGCCAGACTGCCTTCACAGGGGGCCGCCGATGAAAAAACCATGGTTTTACGCAGTGCTATTGATGGTCTTGGCGCCATTGGCGCTGGCACAGCATGCAAGCTCAAAGGACACCGGCTCCTGGTATTTGCAGACCAGTGTTTATACGAAGCACTATTCGCCCGACCCCAGGCACAACAACAATCAGGATCTTATTGGTCTTGAACGTATCGACGCGTCCGACTGGCTGTTTGGCGCTGCCACTTTTCGCAATTCGTACAGTCAGCGCTCACATTATGTCTACGCGGGTAAACGCTACGAAAGCGCCTCCTATCCCGTGTATATCAAATTCACGGGCGGCCTGCTGGAAGGCTACCGTGGCAAACATAAGGACAAGATCCCCCTGAATCGCTTCGGGGTCGCACCGGTGATCATCCCCTCACTGGGCACACATTACGGTCCGGTGGCAGCCGAGCTGGTGTTGCTCGGCTTCAACGCCGCCATGGTGACCACTGGCGTGCGCTTCTGATCCCACGCTGACCTACGAGCGTGGCGCGTAGGCAAAAACGTCGGCACGCATCTGATGCGCATCCATTCCCGCTTCCACCAGCGCATCCAGCGTGCCGTAGACCATGGCCGGAGAGCCACTGGCGTACACATGCAGCGACTTGAGGTCAGGGAAGTCTTCACAGACCGCTTCATGCAACATGCCGCAACGCCCTTCCCAACCGCATTGATCACTGACGACCTTGTGCAGGAACAGGTTGGGCAGTTTCAGCCATTCGTCCCAATGCTCGACTTGATAAAAGTCTTCTGGGCGACGCACACCCCAATACAGATGCACCGGATGCTTGAAACCCGAGGCCCGGCAATGTTCGATCAGGCCGTGGACCTGGCCCATGCCGGTGCCAGCGGCGATCAGCACGAGAGGACCGTCCGGCAACTCCTCCAGGTGGGTATCGCCAAACGGCAACTCGACCCGCACCATGCTGTTGCGCTGAAGCTGTTCGATCAGGCTCAACGCACTGGATTCGCGCGCCAGTACATGGATTTCCAGGTCGCGCCCAGCATGTGGTGCCGAGGCGAGGGAGAAGGCGGACTTTTCGCCGTTCTCGCGTTCGATCATCAGGTACTGGCCGGCATGGTAGCGCGGCGGTTTACCGGCCGGAGCCCGCAGACGCACGCGCCAGGTGTCGCCGCCCACGTCCTTGCACTCAATGACCTGACACGACACGCTGCGCACCGGCAGTTCTCCCAGCGCGAGCACGCCATCCCACAGCACGATGCAGTCTTCCAGCGGCTCCGCTATGCAAGTGTAGAACTCGCCATGATCACGCACATCGCCGGTCTGTTCGACCCGGCCTTCCACCAGCAGTGCCGCGCACACGTGGCAATTGCCGTTGCGGCAGCTTTGCGGGCATTCGTAGCCCAAACGTCGTGCGCCATCGAGAATCCGCTCACCGGGCAATATCTCAAGCACTGCTCCGGAGGGCTGCAAGGTTACACGCATCAATCTATTCCTAACTGATTCCAGATGGCATCGATCCGCTGGGTCACGGCATCGTCCTTGACGATGACTCGGCCCCACTCGCGGGTGGTTTCGCCCGGCCATTTATGCGTGGCATCGAGGCCCATTTTCGACCCCAGGCCGGACACCGGCGAGGCAAAGTCGAGATAGTCGATCGGCGTGTTGTCGATCATCACCGTGTCGCGCTTGGGGTCCATGCGCGTGGTGATGGCCCAGATCACGTCGTTCCAGTCCCGGGCGTTGATATCGTCGTCGGTGACGATAACGAACTTGGTGTACATGAACTGTCGCAAAAACGACCAGACACCCAGCATTACCCGCTTGGCGTGGCCCGGATACGACTTCTTCATGGTCACGATGGCCATGCGGTACGAGCAGCCTTCGGGCGGCAAGTAGAAATCGGTGATCTCCGGGAACTGCTTCTGCAGGATCGGCACGAACACTTCGTTCAGCGCAACGCCGAGAATCGCCGGCTCATCCGGTGGACGGCCGGTGTAGGTGCTGTGGTAGATCGGTTTGATCCGGTGGGTGATGCGCTCGACAGTGAATACCGGGAAGCTGTCGACTTCGTTGTAGTAACCGGTGTGGTCACCGTACGGGCCTTCATCGGCCATTTCGCCTGGATGGATCACGCCTTCGAGGATGATCTCGGCGGTGGCCGGCACTTGCAGGTCATTGCCGCGGCATTTCACCAGCTCGGTGCGGTTGCCGCGCAACAGGCCGGCGAAAGCGTATTCGGAAAGGCTGTCGGGCACCGGGGTCACGGCGCCGAGGATGGTCGCCGGGTCCGCGCCCAATGCCACGGAAACCGGGAACGGCTGGCCGGGATGCTTCTCGCACCATTCGCGGTAATCCAGCGCGCCGCCACGGTGGCTCAGCCAGCGCATGATGACCTTGTTGCGACCGATCACTTGCTGACGATAGATGCCGAGGTTCTGGCGATCCTTGTTCGGGCCTTTGGTGACGGTCAGGCCCCAGGTGATCAACGGGCCAACGTCGCCCGGCCAGCAGGTCTGCACCGGCAACATCGCCAGGTCGACGTCGTCGCCTTCGATGACCACTTCCTGGCACACCGCGTCCTTGACGACTTTCGGCGCCATCGAAATGATCTTGCGGAAGATCGGCAGCTTGGACCAGGCATCCTTCAAGCCTTTCGGTGGCTCGGGTTCTTTGAGGAACGCCAGCAGCTTTCCGATTTCGCGCAGTTCGCTGACCGCCTCGGCGCCCATGCCCAGCGCCACGCGCTCGGGGGTGCCAAACAGGTTGCCGAGCACAGGAATGTCATAACCGGTGGGTTTTTCGAATAGCAGGGCCGGGCCTTTGGCGCGCAAAGTGCGGTCACAGACCTCGGTCATTTCGAGCACTGGGGACACCGGAACCTGAATGCGCTTGAGTTCACCGCGCTGTTCCAGCCCGCTGATAAAGTCGCGCAAGTCGCGATACTGCATGCGTAAGCCTCGTGTTGGCCGTGGCGTTCGGGGCAGGCAGTTTAGCGCCGAACCCTTCGGTTCAGAACCACGAACTGCCGCCCGATCAAAAATCGGATAGCAAAAAGCCGGGTTTCCCCGGCTTTTTGTGCCTGCTCGACTTACTTGCGTTTCATCGACAGGAAGAACTCATCGTTGGTMTTGGTCGTCTTCAGCTTGTCGACCAGGAACTCGATGGCAGCCACTTCATCCATCGGGTGCAGCAGCTTGCGCAGAATCCACATGCGCTGCAGCTCGTCGTCGGCGGTCAGCAACTCTTCGCGGCGGGTGCCGGAACGGTTGATGTTGATGGCCGGGAACACGCGTTTTTCAGCGATACGACGATCCAGCGGCAGTTCCATGTTGCCGGTGCCTTTGAATTCTTCGTAGATCACTTCGTCCATCTTCGAGCCGGTTTCTACCAGCGCGGTAGCGATGATGGTCAGCGAGCCGCCTTCTTCGATGTTCCGCGCAGCGCCGAAGAAACGCTTCGGTTTCTCCAGGGCGTGGGCATCGACACCACCGGTCAGTACCTTGCCGGAGCTCGGGATCACGGTGTTGTAGGCGCGAGCCAGACGGGTAATGGAGTCGAGCAGGATCACCACGTCTTTCTTGTGCTCGACCAGGCGCTTGGCCTTCTCGATCACCATTTCGGCAACCTGCACGTGGCGGGTTGGCGGCTCGTCGAACGTCGAGGCAACCACTTCGCCGCGCACGGTGCGCTGCATTTCGGTCACTTCTTCCGGACGTTCGTCGATCAGCAATACGATCAGATGAACTTCAGGATTGTTACGAGCGATGTTTGCCGCGATGTTCTGCAGCATGATCGTCTTGCCGGCTTTCGGCGGTGCAACGATCAGGCCGCGCTGGCCTTTACCGATCGGGGCGCACAGGTCGATGACACGACCGGTCAAGTCTTCGGTGGAACCGTTGCCGGCTTCCATCTTCATGCGCACGGTCGGGAACAGCGGGGTCAGGTTCTCGAAGAGAATCTTGTTTTTCGCGTTCTCGGGACGATCGTAGTTGATCGTGTCGACCTTGAGCAGCGCGAAATAACGCTCGCCTTCCTTTGGAGGACGGATCTTGCCAACGATGGTGTCACCGGTGCGCAAGTTGAAACGACGGATCTGGCTCGGCGAGACATAGATATCGTCTGGACCTGCGAGATAGGAAGCGTCAGCGGAGCGCAGGAAGCCGAAGCCGTCCTGGAGAATCTCCAGCACGCCATCACCGGAGATTTCCTCACCGCTTTTCGCGTGCTTCTTGAGCAGGGAGAAAATCACGTCCTGCTTGCGCGAACGGGCCATATTTTCTATGCCCATCTGTTCGGCCAATTCGAGCAGTTCGGTAATCGGCTTTTGCTTGAGTTCAGTCAGATTCATATAGGAATGACGTAATCATTTATGGAGGGGGGAAATTAAGCTTTTGGCTTAATGAGGCCGCGCCGCAGAGAAGGCGACAGGATCGCGTACTTATTCGAAAAGGAGTGCGTCGGCGACGGCTAGCAGGGGGCAATGGAGAAACCAGTGCGGGGCCGAATGTACCACCTGAGTTTAGGAGCGTCTAGCCCTGAATACGCAAAAAGCCCCGCTATTTGCGGGGCTTTTTCAGGAAACTTTACAGCGACGCTTAGATGTTGGCGTCGAGGAAAGCAGCCAGTTGCGACTTCGACAGTGCGCCGACCTTGGTCGCTTCAACGTTGCCGTTCTTGAACAGCATCAGGGTCGGGATACCGCGCACGCCATGCTTGGCCGGGGTTTCCTGGTTTTCGTCGATGTTCAGCTTGGCAACGGTCAGCTTGCCTTTGTAGGTCTCGGCAATTTCGTCCAGAACAGGAGCGATCATTTTGCAAGGGCCGCACCACTCAGCCCAGTAATCGACCAGTACAGCGCCTTCAGCCTTGAGTACGTCGGCCTCGAAGCTAGCGTCGCTAACGTGTTTGATAAGATCGCTGCTCATGGAATTCTCCAGGGTTGTAAGCAAAAAAACGTGGCCCATCATAGCTGCCCTTCCCTCGTTCAGGAAGGTGCAGTTGATTGAGTCTCGCTATGGTGTTCCATGAGTTTGGGTATAGCCCAGGTCACGCCGTGGCGGGAGCGACGAAGGCGATTCCGGTGCGCAACGCCGCGTTACGCACATGCTCGTGCATGGCTTTCTGCGCGGCGCCAGAGACTCGGCGAGCCAGCGCGCGAAGGATCTTGCGGTGTTCCTGCCAGGTTTCCATGGCCCGCTCGGCCCGGATGAACGGTAGCTTCTGGCTCTCCAGGAAGATGTCGGCGCTGGCAGTCAGGATGCTCAGCATCGCCTGATTGCCGCTGGCCAGCAGGATGCGGCGGTGGAATTCGAAGTCCAGGCGCGCCGCCGCTTCGAAATCGGCGGCTTTCAGTTCGTTGCGCATGGCGGCGACATTGTCTTCCAGTGCATCGAGTTCATCGGTGCTCAAGGTCACGGCCGCCAGCCCCGCGGCAAACCCCTCCAGCGCATAGCGCAACTGGAAGATATCCAGCGGCGAAGCCTGCGCCGCGAACGGCCAGCCTGGCGCTGCCTCGCCTCGCGGCAGCTCCACCGGCGCCTGCACGAACACGCCTTTGCCCGGCTGGATGCTGATCACGCCCAGCGCACTCAACGATGACAACGCCTCGCGCAACGACGCCCGACTAACCCCCAATTGCACCGCCAGTTCCCGTTGCGAGGGCAAGGCATCCCCCGGCCCGAAGCCCTGCTCGGTAATCAGTTTGCGGATGGCTTGCAACGCCACTTCAGGTACGGCACGGGAGATCGAATTCATGGTTTTCCAGACGAACCAGGCCAATGTGCGCTCAGTTGTAAAGCTATTCGCGACGCCCGGCAAGTCGTGCCCCATGGGGGTTCGGTGATTTTCACGGCTGCGCCATCGGGGTGCGAAACGCAACCTGACTGTTCAGACCAGTAAGACCGTGCGACGCCAGCAAAACCGCGCCCTGGCGCCCTCAAAACCCCATGTTGGCATGGCCCATGCTCTGTCGATCCGCAGAAATCACTTCTTGCCGATTCGGAGATTTGCCATGACCCAGCGTTACAGCGCCCTCCTTGCTGCCCTGTTTGCCAGCCTGATGCTGAGCCAGGCACCCGCCCACGCCGACGGTCTGGACGATGTGGTCAAGCGCGGAGTCCTCAAGGTCGCCGTGCCCCAGGACTTCCCGCCGTTCGGCTCGGTCGGCCCGGACATGCAACCCCGCGGCCTCGACATCGACACCGCGAAACTGCTGGCCGACCAGCTCAAGGTCAAACTTGAACTGACCCCGGTCAACAGCACCAACCGCATCCCGTTCCTCACCACTGGCAAGGTCGACCTGGTGATCTCCAGCCTCGGCAAGAACCCGGAGCGCGAAAAAGTCATCGACTTCTCCCGCGCCTACGCGCCGTTCTACCTCGCCGTGTTCGGTCCGCCAGACGCCAACATCAAGGGCCTGGACGATCTCAAGGGCAAAACCATCAGCGTCACCCGTGGCGCCATCGAAGACATCGAGCTGACCAAGGTCGCCCCCGAAGGCGTGACCATCAAGCGTTTCGAAGACAACAACTCGACCATTGCCGCCTACCTGGCCGGCCAGGTCGACCTGATCGCCAGCGGCAACGTGGTGATGGTGGCGATCAGCGAGAAGAGCCCGAAACGCGTGCCGGCGCTGAAAGTGAAGCTCAAGGATTCGCCGGTCTACGTCGGCGTTAACAAGAACGAGCCGGCGCTGCTGGACAAGGTCAACCAGATCCTCGTGACCGCCAAGAGCGATGGCGCGCTGGAAAAGAACGCCCTGACCTGGCTGAAAGAACCGCTGCCAGCCGATCTCTGATTCGGCGCGCTGGAGACGTTTTATGGCTTATCAGTTCGATTTCCTGCCGGTGGTGAACAACACCGATCTGTTGCTGCGTGGTGCGTTGTTCACCCTTGAGCTGACCGCCATCGGCGCTGTGCTCGGCGTGGGGCTGGRCATCGTCGGGGCGCTGGTGCGGGCGTGGAACATCCGGCCTTTCGCGGGGGTTTTCGCGGTCTACGTCGAGTTGATCCGCAACACGCCATTTCTGGTGCAGTTATTTTTCATCTTCTTCGGTTTGCCGTCCCTGGGCGTGCAGATTTCCGAATGGCAGGCGGCGGTGCTGGCGATGGTCATCAACCTCGGAGCCTATTCGACCGAGATTATCCGCGCTGGCATCCAGGCGATCCCCCGGGGTCAGTTGGAAGCCGCGGCGGCGTTGGCGATGACACGTTTCGAAGCCTTCCGTCACGTGATGCTGCTGCCGGCGCTGGGTAAGGTCTGGCCAGCCCTGAGCAGCCAGATCATCATCGTGATGCTCGGCTCGGCGGTGTGTTCACAGATTGCCACTGAAGAGCTGAGCTTCGCGGCCAACTTCATTCAATCTCGCAACTTCCGAGCCTTTGAAACCTATGCCCTGACCACGCTGCTCTATCTGTGTATGGCGCTGCTGATCCGCCAATTGCTGAACTGGATCGGGCATCGGTTTATCGCGAGGAACAGCCAATGAGCGATTTCACCTTCTGGGACATCGTGCGCAACCTGCTCACCGGCCTGCAATGGACGCTGGCGCTGTCGCTGGTGGCGTTCATTGGCGGCGGGCTGATTGGCTTGCTGATCATGGTCATGCGCATCTCGGAGAAATCCCTGCCGCGCAGTTTCGCTCGCACTTATATCGAACTGTTCCAGGGCACGCCGCTGTTGATGCAGCTGTTCCTGGTGTTTTTTGGCGTGGCGCTGGCCGGGGTGGAGATTTCGCCGTGGATGGCAGCGGCGATCGCGCTGACGCTGTTCACCAGCGCTTACCTGGCGGAGATCTGGCGCGGTTGCGTCGAGTCGATTCCCAACGGCCAGTGGGAAGCCTCGTCGAGCCTGGCGCTGACCCCGCTGGAACAATTGCGCTATGTGATCCTGCCCCAGGCGTTGCGCATCGCCGTGGCGCCGACCGTGGGTTTCTCGGTGCAAGTGGTCAAAGGCACCGCCGTCACCTCGATCATCGGTTTCACCGAACTGACCAAGACTGGCGGCATGCTCGCCAACGCCACCTTCGAACCCTTCATGGTCTACGGCCTCGTCGCTCTCGGCTATTTCCTGCTCTGTTATCCCTTGTCGCTCAGTGCGCGCTACCTGGAAAGGAGACTGCATGCCTCTGCTTAGAATTTCCGCCCTGCATAAATACTACGGCGATCACCATGTGCTCAAAGGCATCGATCTGAGTGTCGAGGAAGGCCAGGTGGTGGCGATCATCGGCCGTAGCGGTTCGGGCAAATCGACCTTGCTGCGCACCCTCAACGGCCTGGAGTCGATCAACGACGGCGTGATCGAAGTCGACGGCGAATACCTCGACGCCGCCCGCGCCGATCTGCGCAGCCTGCGGCAGAAGGTCGGCATGGTATTCCAGCAGTTCAACCTGTTCCCGCACCTGACCGTGGGTGAGAACGTGATGCTCGCGCCGCAAGTGGTGCAGAAAGTACCGAAAGCCAAGGCCGCCGAGCTGGCGCGACAGATGCTGGAAAGGGTCGGACTGGGGGAAAAGTTCGATGCCTTCCCTGATCGGCTGTCCGGCGGGCAGCAACAGCGGGTAGCGATTGCCCGGGCACTGGCGATGTCGCCGAAGGTTTTGCTATGCGACGAAATCACCTCGGCGCTGGACCCGGAACTGGTCAACGAAGTGCTGAGCGTGGTCCGGCAACTGGCGAAGGAAGGAATGACGCTGATCATGGTCACCCACGAAATGCGCTTCGCCCGGGAGGTTGGGGACAAGTTGGTGTTCATGCACCAGGGCAAGGTGCATGAGGTTGGGGATCCGAAAGCACTGTTCGCCAACCCGCAGACGGCGGAGCTGGCGAATTTCATTGGGACGGTTGAAGCGGCGGGCTGACAGATCTTCAGCGCCAGCTAAGCCGTCATCGTCGGAACGCTGCCCGGACCAAGCTCGCTCCCACATGGGGCCTGCGTCGGTCGCGGGATTAGCGGCAACCTGGAACCCTGTGGGAGCGAGCTTGCTCGCGATTGACCGCGAAGCGGTCACCTTCGCGTTGGCGCCAGCCTTTGATCGTGGCACGATGTCGAGGTTATCGACCGAGACCCCTGACCATGCCGCAATCCCAAGCCAAGAATCTGTCCCTGATCGCCGCAATCGACCTGGGCTCCAACAGCTTTCACATGGTCGTGGCCAAGGCCCAGAACGGCGAGATCCGTATTCTCGAGCGTCTCGGGGAGAAGGTTCAGCTGGCCGCTGGCATCGACGAAGAGCGCCATCTCAACGAAGAATCGATGCAGCGCGGGCTCGACTGCCTCAAGCGCTTCGCCCAACTGATCAGCGGTATGCCCACCGGCGCCGTTCGCATTGTTGGCACCAACGCCTTGCGTGAAGCCCGCAACCGCGCCGAATTCATCCGTCGCGCCGAAGAAATCCTCGGCCACCCGGTGGAAGTCATCTCCGGTCGTGAAGAAGCGCGCCTGATCTACCTCGGCGTGTCCCACACCCTCGCCGATACCCCGGGCAAGCGCCTGGTGGCCGACATCGGCGGCGGCAGTACCGAATTCATCATTGGCCAGCGCTTCGAACCGCTGCTGCGCGAAAGCCTGCAGATGGGTTGCGTCAGCTACACCCAGCGCTATTTCAAGGACGGCAAGATCACCCCGGCCCGTTACGCCCAGGCGTACACGGCGGCGAGGCTGGAGATCATGAGCATCGAGCACGCCTTGCACCGCCTGACCTGGGATGAAGCCATCGGCTCCTCGGGCACCATCCGCGCCATCGGTCTGGCGTTGAAGGCTGGCGGTCACGGCACCGGCGAGGTCAATGCCGAAGGCCTGGCCTGGCTCAAGCGCAAACTGATCAAGCTCGGCGACGTCGAGAAAATCGACTTCGATGGTATCAAGCCGGATCGCCGTGCGATTTTCCCGGCCGGCCTGGCGATCCTCGAAGCGATCTTCGATTCCCTCGAACTGCAACGCATGGATCACTGCGAAGGCGCCCTGCGCGAAGGCGTGCTCTATGACCTGCTGGGCCGCCATCATCACGAAGACGTGCGCGAGCGCACCCTCACTTCGCTGATGGAGCGCTACCACGTCGATCAAGAGCAAGCGGTACGGGTCGAGCGCAAGGCGCTGCATGCGTTCGATCAGGTGGCCGCGGACTGGGATCTGGAAGACGGCGTCTGGCGCGAACTGCTCGGCTGGGCGGCCAAGGTCCATGAAGTGGGCCTGGACATTGCTCACTATCAGTACCACAAGCACGGCGCCTACCTGATCGAGCACTCCGACCTCGCCGGGTTCTCCCGCGAAGACCAATTGATGCTCGCACTACTGGTGCGCGGCCACCGCCGCAATATTCCCAAGGACAAGTTCGCCGATTTCGGCGACGACGGCATCAAGCTGATTCGCCTGTGCGTGCTGCTGCGCTTTGCAATCCTGTTCCACCACATCCGTGGCACCCAGCAAATGCCCCAGGTGGAGCTGAACGCCTATGGCAACAGCCTGGAAGTAGTGTTCCCGGAGAACTGGCTGGACGAAAACCAGCTGACCCAGGCCGACTTCGCCATCGAAGCGGAATGGCTCACTCGCGTCGATATTGTGCTGAACGCACGCTGATTCCCCCCTGTAGGAGCGAGCTTGCTCGCGATGGAGGCTAACGATAACGCGTGTTATCTGGATACGCGTTGCCCTCACGTTTTTCGTCGGAGCGCCGCCCGGAGCAAGCTCGCTCCTACAGGGGACCGCGTTGATACAAAAAAAGGGCGATCCATATGGATCGCCCTTTTTTAGGGTCGCTGCGTTAACGAACAGCCAGTATCGGACTGCCCAAACGCTCCAGTAACGTAGCCTGGGCGCTGCGCGGTTTCTGGTTGCCGGTTGGTTTGTTACTG
>NZ_JBFUIC010000090.1:0-18275 GCF_056402075.1 Pseudomonas sp. P4_C3 | reverse complement strand
CGTTACAGCCGCAAGACCAAGGAACAGTACGTGCAGACCGAGGTTGACGGTAAGCCCACTGGCTGGAAAGCGTTCTACGACGGCGGCAAGTGGAAAGTCGAAGACAAGCGTCCGGCTGCCAAGGCTTAAAGCCGCCGACCCTGTAGGAGCTGGCTTGCCAGCGAAGGGTCCCTTGAGTCATGCGCCGAACTTGCGGACGCCTTCGCTGGCAAGCCAGCTCCTACAGGGTCGGCGGCTTTAAGCCTTGGCAGCCGGACGCTTGTCTTCGACTTTCCACTTGCCGCCGTCGTAGAACGCTTTCCAGCCAGTGGGCTTACCGTCAACCTCGGTCTGCACGTACTGTTCCTTGGTCTTGCGGCTGTAACGAATCACAGTCGGGAGACCATCCGGATCTTTCTTCGGCGCCTCACAGAGGAAGTGATACTTCGGATCGATCTCATCCTTGTGCGGGATGATTTCCATCACCAGCGGAGCACGGGTCTCGCGGTTTTTCGGGAACTGGCTGGCCGCCAGGAACAGACCGGATGCACCGTCGCGCAGAATGTAGGTGTCGTTGACCTTTTCGCACTTCAGCTCAGGCATCTTCACCGGGTCCATCTTCGGCGGTGCCGCATCGCCGCTCTTCAGCAGTTTGCGCGTGTTCTTGCAGGTCGCGTTGGTGCAACCGAAGAACTTGCCGAAACGGCCGGTCTTGAGCTGCATTTCGCTACCGCACTTGTCGCATTCCAGGCTCGGGCCTTCATAGCCCTTGATGCGATAGGTGCCCTCTTCGATTTCGTAGCCATCGCAATCCGGGTTGTTACCGCAGATGTGCAACTTGCGCTTCTCATCGAGCAGGTAGGCATCCATCGCCGTGCTGCAGATCGGGCAGCGATGCTTGCCACGCAACACCAGCGACTCCGACTCACCCTCGTCGTCCGCGGCGATTTCATCGCCCGGCACCAGGTTGACGGTGGCCTTGCAGCGCTCTTTCGGCGGCAGGCTGTAGCCCGAGCAACCGAGGAACACGCCGGTCGACGCAGTACGAATCTGCATCGGACGACCGCAGGTGGTGCACGGGATGTCGGTCATCACCGGTTGATTGGCACGCATGCCGCTTTCCGGGCTTTCGGCTACTTCGAGTTTCTTCTTGAAGTCGCCGTAGAACTCGTCGAGCACGTTTTTCCAGTCGCGTTCGCCCTGCGCCACGTCATCGAGATGCTCTTCCATGCCAGCAGTGAAGCCGTAGTCCATCAGGTTGGAGAAGCTCTCGGCCAGACGCTCGGTGACGATATCGCCCATCTTTTCCGAGTAGAAACGACGGTTGTGCAGCGCCACGTAACCACGGTCCTGGATGGTCGAAATGATCGCCGCGTAGGTCGAAGGACGACCGATGCCGCGTTTTTCCATTTCTTTTACCAGGCTGGCTTCCGAGTAACGTGCCGGTGGCTTGGTGAAGTGCTGGGTCGGATCAAGCTTGATCAGCTTCATCGCGTCGCCCTGGGCCATGTCCGGCAATACATCGTCGTCGCCCGGCTTGGCGATTTGCGGCATGACACGGGTGTAACCGTCGAACTTGAGGATGCGGCCCTTGGCGCGCAGCTCGAAGTCGCCGGCACCCACGGTGACGGTAGTCGACAGGTATTGCGCCGGCAGCATCTGGCAAGCGAGGAACTGGCGCCAGATCAGTTCGTAGAGGCGCTCAGCGTCACGCTCCATGCCCGATAGCTTGCTTGGCTCGGTATTGGCGTCGGAGGGACGAATCGCTTCGTGAGCCTCTTGTGCGCCTTCCTTGCTGCTGTAGACGTTCGGGGTCTCCGGCAGGTACTTCTTGCCGAACTCGCCTTCGATATAGGTACGCGCCATCGCCACCGCATCGACCGAAAGGTTGGTGGAGTCGGTACGCATGTAGGTGATGTAGCCGGCTTCGTACAAACGCTGGGCCATCATCATGGTTTTCTTCACACCAAAGCCCAGGCGGTTGCTTGCGGCCTGTTGCAGGGTGGAAGTGATGAACGGTGCCGACGGTTTGCTGCTGGTCGGCTTGTCTTCACGCTTGACGATGCTGTAGCTGGAAGCTTTGAGCTTCTCCAGCGCGGCCATGGCCTGGGTTTCATTGAGCGGCTTGAAGGCTTCGCCTTTCTCGCGAGCCACGTCGAAGCGCACAGTCGCGCCCTTGGCGGTGCCGAGGTCAGCGTGGACTTCCCAGTATTCTTCCGGGTTGAACGCACGGATTTCGCGCTCGCGCTCAACCACCAGTTTTACCGCAACCGACTGCACGCGACCGGCGGAAAGGCCACGGGCGATCTTGGCCCACAGCAGCGGTGAAACCATGTAACCCACGACGCGGTCGAGGAAACGACGCGCCTGCTGGGCGTTGACGCGGTCGATATCCAGCTCGCCCGGCTTTGAGAAGGCTTCCTGAATCGCCTTCTTGGTGATTTCGTTGAACACCACGCGCTTGTAGCGGCTGTCGTCACCACCGATGGCTTCGCGCAGGTGCCAGGCAATGGCTTCCCCCTCGCGGTCCAAGTCGGTTGCGAGATAGATGGTGTCAGCATCTTTGGCGAGCCGGCGCAGCTCTTCGATGACTTTTTCCTTGCCCGGGAGGATCTCGTACTTGGCTTTCCAGCCATGATCCGGATCGACACCCATGCGCGCGACCAGCTGCTTGCGCGCTTTTTCCTTCGGCGACAGTGCCGGCACTTCACCCGCAGCAGCCTTGCCGCGCTTGGCGGCTGGCTCTTTGCTGGCGCTAGCCGAACCGCTGGTGGGCAGGTCTCGGATATGGCCGATACTCGACTTCACCACGTATTCGTTGCCCAAATACTTGTTGATGGTCTTGGCCTTAGCCGGGGATTCCACAATGACCAGCGATTTGCCCATGGATCAGAAAATTCCTGAATTCGAGAAGTGAAAGGCGATTGGCGCCTGACGCGGCACCGCTATATATAGTGGCTACAAGGTGAGGTCAAGCRCAGGGTTCTGCGCGCACTCCCCTTATGGCTGCGGAAAAATGCTCGGTTCGGCCTGCACCAAAGCAAAGCGTGGCACCTGTTCGCCGTCAACCTCGACGGACTCCAGGAACATGCTCAAGGGACGCACCCAAAAGCCGTAATCGCCATACAGGGCTTGATAGAAGACCACTTCTTCTTCGCTTTCCGAATGCCGCGCAACACTGAATACGCGGTACTGCGGACCTTTGTAATGTTGGTAGAGCCCAGGTTGTATCGGCATGCTTTGGCCCTCACTCAAATGTTTTCAAAATAAAAACAAAAATAAATCCGGAAAAACAAAAACCGGGGCACTTGGCCCCGGCTTCCATCAACGAGACGCTTAAACGCGTTCGAAGACGGTGGAGATGCCTTGGCCGAGACCAATGCACATGGTGGCCACCCCGAAGGTGCCGCCATTCTGCTTCATCACATTGAGCAAAGTGCCGGAGATACGCGCACCGGAGCAACCGAACGGGTGGCCCAGGGCGATCGCGCCGCCGTGCAGGTTAACCTTCTCGTTCATCTTGTCGAGCACTTTCAGATCTTTCAGCACTGGCAGGGCCTGTGCGGCGAAAGCTTCGTTGAGCTCGAAGAAGTCGATGTCGGAGATGCCCAGACCTGCGCGCTTCAATGCTTTTTGTGTGGCCGGTACTGGACCATAGCCCATGATTGCCGGATCCACACCTGCCACTGCCATCGAACGAATCACCGCCAGAGGCTGGATACCCAGGTCCTGTGCACGCTGCGCCGACATCACGATCATGCACGAGGCACCATCGGTGATCTGCGACGAGGTACCGGCTGTCACGGTGCCGCCCTTCGGATTGAACGCCGGCTTCAGGGCCGCCAGGCTTTCCAGGGTGGTTTCCGGACGAATGGTTTCGTCGTAGTCGAAGGTTTTCAGGAAACCGTTCTCGTCGTAGCCCTGCATCGGGATGATTTCGTCTTTGAACTTGCCTTCCACGGTCGCCTTGTGGGCGAGTTGGTGGGAGCGCACGCCGAAAGCGTCCTGTTGCTCGCGGGTGATGCCGTGCATTTTGCCCAGCATTTCCGCGGTCAGGCCCATCATGCCCGAGGCTTTCGCCGCGTACAGCGACATGTGCGGGTTCGGATCGACACCGTGCATCATGCTCACATGGCCCATATGCTCGACGCCACCAACCACGAAGACGTCACCATTACCGGTCATGATCGCTTGCGCAGCTGTGTGCAGAGCGCTCATGGACGAGCCACACAGGCGGCTGACGGTCTGGCCGGCCGAGGTGTGCGGGATCTGGGTCATCAGCGACGCCATGCGCGCAATGTTCCAGCCCTGCTCCAGGGTCTGGTTCACACAGCCCCAGATCACGTCTTCGACTTCGCTCGGGTCAACCTTGACGTTGCGTTCCAGCAGTTTGCTGATCAGGTGCGCCGACATGTCTTCGGCGCGGGTGTTGCGGTGCATGCCGCCCTTGGAGCGGCCCATCGGAGTACGACCGAAGTCGACAATCACGACGTCTCTAGGATTCAAGCTCATAAGTTCACTCTCACTCTAGTTGGGGGCGCTTAACCGAAGAAGCTCTGGCCGTTCTTGGCCATTTCGCGCAGCTTCGCGGTCGGGTGGTACAGCGCGCCCAAATCAGCGTACTGGTCAGCCAGGGCAACGAACTCTGCCACACCGAGCGAGTCGATGTAGCGCAGCGCACCGCCACGGAATGGAGGGAAACCAATACCGTAGACCAGACCCATGTCGGCTTCGGCGGCGGTTTCGACGATGCCATCTTCCAGGCAACGCACGGTTTCCAGGCACAGCGGGATCATCATCCAGTTGATGATGTCTTCGTCGGTGACTTCGCGTTGCTCGTAAACGATCGGCTTGAGCACTTCCAGTACCGACGGGTCGGCCACTTTCTTCTGCTTGCCTTTCTTGTCGGTCTCGTAGGCGTAGAAGCCCTTGCCGTTCTTCTGGCCCAGGCGCTTGGCTTCGTAGAGCACGTCGACGGCCGAGCGACGGTCGTCCTTCATGCGGTCCGGGAAGCCTTCAGCCATCACGTCACGACCGTGGTGACCGGTGTCGATGCCGACCACGTCCATCAGGTAGGCCGGGCCCATCGGCCAGCCGAACTTTTCCATGATCTTGTCGATACGGACGAAGTCCACACCGGCGCTGACCAGTTTGGCGAAACCGCCGAAGTACGGGAACAGGACGCGGTTGACCAGGAAGCCCGGGCAATCGTTGACGACGATCGGGTTCTTGCCCATTTTCTTGGCGTAGGCAACGGTAGTCGCTACGGCCAGTTCGCTGGACTTCTCGCCACGGATCACTTCCACCAGCGGCATCATGTGCACCGGGTTGAAGAAGTGCATGCCGACGAAGTTTTCCGGACGCTTGAGGGCTTTGGCCAGCAAGGTGATGGAAATGGTCGAGGTGTTGGACGCCAGGATGGTGTCCTCCTTGACCTGGTCTTCAACTTCAGCCAGTACCGCTTGTTTGACCTTCGGGTTCTCGACGACCGCTTCGACCACCAGGTCCACGTGACCGAAGTCGCCGTAAGACAGGGTTGGACGGATGCCGTTGAGCACTTCGGCCATTTTCGCGGCGGTCATACGGCCTTTATCAACGCGGCCAACCAGCAGCTTGGCGGCTTCGGCCAGACCCTGCTCGATACCGTGCTCGTTGATGTCCTTCATCAGGATCGGCGTGCCTTTGGAAGCCGACTGATAGGCGATACCGCCACCCATGATGCCGGCGCCGAGTACAGCGGCCTGCTTCACTTCCTTGGCGATTTCGTCGTAGGCCTTGGCCTTTTTCTTCAGTTCCTGATCGTTCAGGAACAAGCCGATCAAGCTCTGCGCGGCAGAGGTCTTGGCCAGTTTGACGAAACCGGCCGCTTCGATTTCCAKCGCCTTGTCGCGACCGAAGTTCGCGGCTTTCTGGATAGTCTTGATCGCTTCAACCGGCGCCGGGTAGTTCGGGCCAGCCTGGCCGGCCACGAAACCTTTGGCGGTTTCGAAAGCCATCATTTGTTCGATGGCGTTCAGCTTGAGCTTTTCCAGCTTCGGCTGGCGCTTGGCCTTGTAGTCGAACTCGCCGGAGATGGCACGCTTGATCAGTTCCAGCGCGGCATCCTGCAGCTGCTCAGGAGCAACCACTGCGTCGACAGCGCCGACTTTCAGCGCGTCTTCAGGACGGTTTTCCTTGCCGGCGGCAATCCACTCGATGGCGTTGTCGGCACCGATCAGGCGCGGCAGGCGCACGGTACCGCCGAAGCCCGGGTAGATACCCAGCTTGACTTCCGGCAGGCCGATCTTGGCATTGGTGGACATGACGCGGTAGTCCGCCGCCAGGCACATTTCCAGACCGCCACCCAGCGCGATGCCGTTGATTGCGGCGACGGTCGGGACGTTGAGGTCTTCGAAATCGCTGAAAATCCTGTTGGCTTCGAGGTTGCCAGCAACAAGTTCTGCATCCGGCAGCTTGAAGTTGTCGACAAATTCGGTGATGTCGGCGCCGACGATGAACACGTCCTTGCCACTGCTGACGATCACGCCCTTGATCGAAGCATCTGCCTTGATGGTGTCTACGGCCTGACGCAGTTCGTTCAGGGTTAGACGGTTGAACTTGTTGACGGACTCACCCTTGAGATCGAACTTCAGTTCGACGATGCCACTTTCAAGAGCCTTAACCGTGATGGCTTTACCTTCGTAAATCATCAACTGATCTCCACGATATGGAAGCTGAACAGTACACGTCGGACGCAGGCGAATGGCTTGGCAGGGACGTTGATCGTCAATGCTACGCCCATTCCCCCGGCACACCCGCCAACGCGATAGTCGGGATTCTGTAGGAGCGGTCTGAAATACAAACGCTCAATTCATACGCCCGTTTGATTTGGGTACGTCACCTTCACGGAATTTCCGACAATTGTCAATCGCCTGAAAAACGGGTTGAAACGCGACTTTCCGGTCATTTCCGTACTGCGAAGACCTTAAACACGTTTGAGCATGCAAGGTCATTCATAGAATCAATTGTTAGAAAATTCGCCCTAATTCGCTGCAGCCCGTGTTTAACACGCTACGCTGGCGAAACTAGGGGAAAAAGTTGAACGCTTTGGCGAATGCCCAGCGTAAGATCAGCCCACACCGTTTTACCGGCCTGCCTGGCCAACCCCGCCCGATGATTGATGTCGGGCTTTTTATTGCCTGCAAAAAGCTTTTCGTAGGAGCTGGCTTGCCAGCGAAGACGGTAGTTCGCTCAACATTTTTGTTGAATGTGAAATAGTCTTCGCTGGCAAGCCAGCTCCTACAGGGGGAGTCGGCTTAAGCGAGGGCTTTGAGGATGGCGTCGATCTGTTGCAACACCTCGGCCTCGCCCTTCTCGCCCCAATACAAGGCGATTATTTGCTTGTCGGCCTCGACCWTGAAGACATTGCCTGGCAATTTTTCGAAATGATCGAGCAGCGCCCGATCTTCACAGATTTCCTGCCACTGATTCACCCAGACACCCGGTGATTTTTGCCAGTAACTCCAGCACGCCGGCTGACTGCCACGTCGCGGGCGATGGTACTGGGCGCAGGGGCTCGGCGGCTCCTGGCTCAGCCAGTGCGGCCATTGCTGGGGCGCCAGTTGCATGGCCAGGCCGATGCGCCGGGCCTCCATCCGCAGGGCGATACGCCCACTCTGGGCGCGCGAGGGGCGCAACCATGCCAGCGGGCTAAGTACCACCAGCAGGATTGACACCACTATCCAGACCGTCATATCTGTACTCCCGAATTTGAATGAGCCCATTGTGTCACTTTGGAACCAATGCGCTTGAAACCAGCCATACTTACCAATATTGCATCCCWCAGGAGGAGCACCTCATGCCCTACAACCATATTCTGGTCGCTGTAGATCTGACCGAAGAGTGCGACCCTGTGATCCACCGCGCTCGCGAACTGTCGGTGAGCAACGGCGCGAAGTTGTCACTGGTGCACATTGTCGAGCCGATGGCCATGGCCTTCGGCGGCGACGTGCCGATGGACCTGTCACAACTGCAACAGCAGCAGTTCGATCAGGCCAAGGAGCGACTGGAGCGCCTCAAGCACAAATACGCCGAACTCGAAGGCGCCAACTGCCACCTGACCTACGGCCAGCCACGCCAGGAAATTCACCAGATGGCCAAGGAGCAAACCTGCGAMCTGATCGTGGTGGGCAGCCATGGCCGGCACGGCCTGGCACTGCTGCTGGGCTCCACCGCCAATGACGTGCTGCATGGCGCGCCTTGCGATGTGCTTGCTGTGCGCCTGCAAACCAAAAGCTGACAACACAAAACCCATGTAGGAGCTGCCGCAGGCTGCGATAGCTCCTACAAGGATTGCATTGCATATGAAAAGCCCGGCGTTCATCACTGAGCGCCGGGCTTTTTTTGTTACCGGATCAATCAGGCATCCAGCTCGGCCCAACGCTCGACCATGATGTCGAGCTCAGCCTGCAACTGCTCCAGCTGAGCAATCACCGCAGCCGTTTCGGCAGCAGGACGCTGATAGAAGCCCGCATCCGCCATCTGTGCTTCAACGGCGGCGATCTGTTGCTCCATGGCTTCGATCTGCCCCGGCAACGCTTCCAGTTCGCGCTGCAACTTGTAGCTGAGCTTTTTCTTCGCCACTGGCGCTTCGACGGCCGCCGCAACCGGCGCAGGCTCGGCCTTCACCACCGCGGAGTTCAGGTCGGCCTTGCCGGATTTGCTTTCGGTCACGCCCAGCAGGCGCGGCGAGCCGCCCTGGCGCAGCCAGTCCTGGTAGCCACCGACGTACTCGCGAACCTTGCCTTCACCTTCGAAGACCAGGGTGCTGGTGACCACGTTGTCGAGGAATGCCCGGTCGTGGCTGACCATCAGTACGGTGCCGTTGAAGGTCAGCAAGACTTCTTCGAGCAGTTCGAGGGTTTCAACGTCGAGGTCGTTGGTCGGTTCGTCGAGTACCAGCAGGTTCGCCGGCTTGCTGAACAACTTGGCCAGCAACAGACGGGCACGCTCACCACCGGACAGCGCCTTGACCGGCGTGCGCGCACGCTGCGGGCTGAACAGGAAGTCGCCGAGGTAGCTCAGCACATGGCGGCTCTGACCATCGATATCGATGAAGTCGCGACCTTCGGCCACGTTGTCGATTACGGTTTTTTCCAGATCCAGTTGATGACGCAACTGGTCGAAGTAGGCGACATCGATCCTGGTGCCTTCTTCCACTTTGCCGCTGGTCGGTTGCAGGCCGCTGAGCATCAGCTTCAGCAGCGTGGTCTTGCCGGTACCGTTGGCGCCGAGCAGACCGATACGGTCGCCGCGCTGCAACACCATCGAGAAGTCCTTGATCAGGAACGGGCCGCCCGGGTGAGCGAAGCTGACGTTCTCGAGCACCATCACTTGCTTGCCGGACTTGTCGGCAGTGTCCAGCTGGATATTGGCCTTGCCGGTACGCTCACGACGCTCGCTGCGCTCGACACGCAGAGCCTTGAGGGCACGTACGCGGCCTTCGTTACGGGTGCGACGGGCCTTGATACCCTGACGAATCCACACTTCTTCCTGGGCCAGGCGCTTGTCGAACAACGCATTGGCGGTGGCTTCGGCAGCGAGTTCGGCTTCCTTGTGCACGAGGAAACTGGCGTAGTCGCCGTTCCAGTCGATCAGGCCGCCGCGATCCAGTTCGAGGATGCGGGTGGCCAGGTTCTGCAGGAAAGAACGGTCGTGCGTGATGAACAGCACGGCGCCCTGGAAATCCTTCAATGCTTCTTCAAGCCAGGCGATGGCACCGATGTCCAGGTGGTTGGTCGGTTCGTCGAGCAGCAGCAGGTCCGGCTCGGACACCAGGGCCTGGGCCAGCAGGACGCGACGACGCCAGCCGCCGGACAACTCGGCGAGGGTCTTGTCGGCCGGCAGTTGCAGGCGGCTCAGGGTACTGTCGACTAAAGTCTGCAAACGCCAGCCGTCACGGGCTTCGAGGTCGTGCTGGACGTGCATCAGCTTGTCCAGGTCGGCGTCGGTGACGCAGTTCTGGCTCAGGTGGTGATACTCGGCAAGCAACGCACCGACGCCGTCCAGGCCTTCGGCCACCACATCGAACACGGTCCGCTCGTCGGCCACCGGCAATTCTTGCGGCAATTCGCCGATTTTCAGACCGGGGGCACGCCACACCGAGCCGTCATCGGGCTTCTGGTCGCCCTTGACGAGCTTCATCATGCTGGACTTGCCAGTGCCGTTGCGGCCGATGATGCACACCCGCTCACCACGGGCGATCTGCCAGGACACCTTGTCCAACAACGGCATAGCGCCGAAAGCAAGGGACACATCGCTGAATTTGAGCAGGGTCATGAGCTTCTCCAAAAACCGGGCGCGCATTCTACCTGACTTGAGGCTTCAGAAGGCCGGCAATTTCGCTGTCGTAGCACTCTGCATGACAAATGTTGCGAACTGACGCGGGAAGACCCGCAAAGCTTTCACCGGCTGCTGGCAAAAGGCTAAGCTACAGACAATTCAGCGCGGGTCTGGCCCGCGCTTGTCATGATTTTTCTCTGCCCGGACGTCTCATGCGCAGTCGCCTTTTCAATCTTTTATCTGTTTTTTTACTGTCTGCCGCTGCCGTTCAATCCGTCCAGGCGGTGGACCTGTCCACCCAACGCCAGTATTACGATGAAGCCAAACGCGCCTTGGCCAAGGGCGACAGTGGCCCGTATTTCCGTTACAGCCAGGCCCTCGCCGATTATCCGCTGGAACCCTACCTGGCCTACGACGAGCTGACCGCGCGCCTGAAAACCGCGAGCAACGCCGAAATCGAGAAATTCCTCGCCGAACACGGCGACCTGCCCCAGGCCAACTGGATGAAACTGCGCTGGTTGCGCTGGCTGGCGGATCGGGGCGACTGGGCGACCTTCGTCAAGTACTACGACCCGAAAATGAACTTTACCGAACTGGACTGCCTGAACGCGCAGTACCAGCTCAGCCACGGTCTCAAGGCCGAAGGCAACGCCAACGCGGAAAAGCTCTGGCTGACCGGCAAGTCCCAACCCGACGCCTGTGACACGCTGTTCGGCATGTGGGCCGCCGAAGGCCAGTTGACCGAGCAAAAACGCTGGGAGCGCGCCAAACTCGCCGCCCAGACGCGCAACTACCCGCTGGCCAACAGCCTGGTCAACGGCATGACCGCCCTCGCCCCTCGCGGTCGCTTGCTGGTGGACGTCGCGCAGAAACCGGAACTGCTCAACCAGCCGTCACGCTTCACCCCGGCCGATGAAGCCATGTCCGATGTGGTCAGCCTCGGCCTGCGCCGCCTGGCCCGCCAGGACCCGGACAAGGCCATGGACCTGCTCGACGGTTACGCCAGTAGCATGCACTTCTCCCGGGATGAAAAAGTGGCGATCGCCCGGGAAATCGGCCTGACCCTCGCACGACGTTTCGACAGCCGTGCACTGGACGTCATGACCAAATACGACCCCGAGCTGCGCGACAACACGGTTTCCGAATGGCGCTTGCGCCTGCTCCTGCGCCTGGCGCGCTGGGACGACGCCTATCAGTTGACCCGCCGCCTGCCCCAGGACCTGGCCACCACCAACCGCTGGCGTTACTGGCAGGCCCGCAGCCTGGAACTGGCGCAACCGCAGAATCCGCAAGCGCAGACGCTCTATAAAAGCCTGGCCCGCGAACGCGACTTCTATGGTTTCCTCGCCGCCGATCGCTCCCAGTCGCCCTACTCTTTGCTCAACAAACCGCTGGTGCTCAGCCAAGCCACCATCAACAAGGTGCGTAACACGCCCGGCGTACGCCGCGCCCTGGAGCTGCACGCCCGCGGGCAGATCGTCGATGGCCGTCGCGAGTGGTATTACGTCAGCCGTCACTTCAGCCGCGACGAAATGGTCGCCCAGGCGAAACTGGCCTACGACCTGAAATGGTACTTCCCGGCGATCCGCACCATCAGTCAGGCGCAGTATTGGGATGACCTGGATATCCGCTTCCCGATGGCTCACCGCGAGACCCTGGTCCGTGAAGCGAAAAACCGCGGCCTGCATCCGAGCTGGGCGTTCGCCATTACCCGCCAGGAAAGTGCGTTCATGGACGACGCCCGCTCCGGGGTCGGCGCCTCGGGCCTGATGCAACTGATGCCGGCCACCGCCAAGGAAACCGCACGCAAGTTCAGCATTCCCTATAGCTCGCCACAGCAACTGTTCGATCCGGACAAGAACATCCAGCTCGGTGCCGCCTACCTGAGCCAGGTGCACAGCCAGTTCAACGGCAACCGCGTCCTCGCCTCCGCCGCCTACAACGCCGGCCCCGGCCGYGTACGCCAATGGCTGCGTGGTGCGGACCACCTGAGTTTCGACGTGTGGGTGGAAAGCATCCCGTTCGACGAAACCCGCCAGTACGTGCAAAACGTGTTGTCGTACTCGGTGATCTACGGTCAGAAGCTCAATGCGCCACAGCCGATAGTGGATTGGCATGAGCGGTTTTTCGACGATCAATGATTCAAATCGACCCGCAAAAGCCCGCATCGCAGATGCTAATGTTGTTCAGTTAAGGGAATAGTAGGAGCGAGCTTGCTCCGGGCGGCGTTCCGACGATGGACTCAAGAGCGCCGCGTTTAGCCAGTAAATWCGCGTTATCGTTAACGACCATCGCGAGCAWGCTCGCTCCTACAGAGGTGCTCAGTGTTTCTTCGCCGACTTGAGCTGTGCGAAGACCTGTTTTCCGAGCTGGGTCAGGCGATACTTTTGTGCCGGACTACTTGGCGATTCGGGCTGGGTCATCTCTATCCATTCGATCGCTAATGCCGGCCTGAGATAGTTAGCCCGAAACGTCGCCTTGTGCACCAATCCGATGTCAGCCAACAATTCGCTGATCTTTCGTGGGCCGTTAACATTCAGCACAGAAAGCAACTTCTCTACTGGGTCGGTTACCAGGTCGGTTACTGGGTCGGTTACTGGGTCGATTTCTGGCTCACCCCGTACCGCCTCCGATAGTGCAAGGCTCATGGCTTGCAACATGAACTCTACGAAAGGCGTTGATTCGGCCAAATGATCGGCCGCCGACAATGCCGCGTAGTACGCCTCCTGCTGATCCCGAATCACCGCCTCAACCGGCAAATAAGATAATACCAGGCGTCATTCATGCCGCTTCATGTCCATCACTGAACTGCAACGCCGCCAACCGCGCATACAACGCATTGCTGGCAATCAGCTCCTGATGCGTGCCCACCGCCACCAGTTTCCCCTGGTCCATCACCGCAATTCGGTCGGCGTTTTTCACCGTGGCCAGGCGATGGGCGATTACCAGGGTGGTACGGTTTTTCATCAGGCTCGGCAGCGCCTGCTGGATCAGGTGTTCACTCTGGGCATCGAGGGCGCTGGTAGCTTCGTCGAGGAGCAGGATCGGGGCGTCCACCAGCAACGCGCGGGCGATGGCCAGACGTTGGCGCTGACCACCGGACAAGCCGAGACCACCGTCCCCCAGATGAGTCTGGTAACCGTTGGCCATGGCTTCGATAAAGTCATGGGCATAAGCGATTTTTGCCGCTTCCTGTACCTCGGCCAAAGTCGCCTTCGGACTGCCGTAGCGAATGTTTTCTTCAATGCTGCCGAAAAACAGTGCCGGGGCTTGCGACACCAGGGCGAAACAGCGACGCAGGTCCAGCGGATCGAGTTGAGTCAACGGCACGCCATCGAGCAGGATCCGTCCCTCGGCCGGGTCGTAAAAACGCAGCAGCAAGTCATACACCGTCGATTTTCCGGCCCCCGATGGCCCGACCAGCGCCAGCGTCTCACCGGCATTTACAGTCAGGCTCAAGCCGTCGACGGCATAACTTTCCGGCCGCGACGGGTAGTAAAAACGCACATTTTGCAGTTGCAGTTGGCCGTCGACCCGGTCCGGCAGTGTCACCGCGCCTGCCACCGGCGGCAGGATGATGTTTTCCGAACGCAGCAACTCGGCAATCCGCTCGGCCGCGCCGGCTGCCCGTTGCAATTCGCCAATCACTTCGCTCAAGGTGCCGAACGCGCTGCCGACGATCAGGCTATAGAACACGAACGCCGCCAGCTCGCCGGCGGAAATTCGCCCGGCGATGACGTCCATGCCACCGACCCAGAGCATCACCCCGACCGCGCCCAATACCAAGACGATCACCAGGGTAATCAGCCAGGCCCGCTGGAAGATGCGCTTGCGTGCGGTGTTGAACGCCTCCTCCACGGTCACGGCAAACCGGCGCTCGTCCTCGGCCTGATGGTTGTAGGCCTGCACGGTCTTGATCTGGCCCAGGGTTTCGGAAACATAGCTGCCGATGTCGGCAATCCGGTCCTGACTCAGGCGCGAGAGGTTACGCACCCGCCGGCCGAAGATCAGGATCGGCGCGATCACCAAAGGCAAGGCCAGCACCACGATGCTGGTGAGCTTGGGGTTGGTGATGAACAGCAAGACGATTCCGCYGATCACCATCAACAGATTGCGCAGGAACAACGACAGCGAAGAACCGATGACCGATTGCAGCAGCGTGGTATCGGCGGTCAGGCGTGACTGGATTTCGGAGCTGCGATTGTCTTCGTAAAACCCCGGGTGCAGGTAAATCAGATGATTGAACACGTTGCGCCGGATATCGGCGACGCAGCGTTCACCGATCCACGACACCAGGTAAAACCGCGCAAACGTACCGATTGCCAGCCCCATGACCAGCAACATGAACAGCGTGATGGACTGATTGAGCAGATGCGGTGACTGGGTCATGAACCCCTGGTCCACCAGCAGGCGAATGCCCTGCCCCATGGACAAGGTGATGCCGGCGGTGGCGATCAGCGCCAGCAAGGCGCCAAAGGCCTGCCAGCGATACGGCGCGATGAAACGACGGGCCAGGCGAACAGCACGGCGGTGACGGGCAGAGAGCATCGCAATCATCCAGGACAAAGCAGTCATTAGGGTCAGCCTACACCGCTCAATGGGGTGGCTCGCTGCAAATCACAATGAGTCAGGTTAATTATGTCCACCAACACTAGAGGCTAGACGCTATTGGTCTAAAGTTCGGCTAGCCACGCGAAGGCATTTCTGGTGGACTGTTTCTGTCCGCCCGGAAAGATCGCAGGGAGTTGTCATAGCCCGGTCACCTGGCGGTTCTACAGTAAGCACACAACCTGATGAGGAGACAGGCCATGTCCTTGCAACACAGCAGCGATGACAAGATTCAAGTGATCCGCACGCAACCAGACCAGTCTCTGGGTTGCTCGATTATTGACGAGCAGGGTCGCGAAGTACCGATCACTGAAAAAATGATCCAGAAAGCTTGCAGCGAACTGGAAAAGCGACTGGTCAAACCTGCCGAACAAGAGTGATATAGCCACCGTCTTCTTGACCCGGCCCATGGTTGGCCGGGTTTTTTATGCCTGCTTAATCCAATCCGGGACTGTGTCGCGCCCTTCACGGGCAAGTCGGTCTTTAAACCAGTGTTGCCCCCAACGCTGCCACAATCCCCAGCAACTCAGGCGATTCACCTTCGATCCGCACCTGCAATCCGTCGATCTCCCGGCGCAACGGGTATTGCTTGCGCAGCATATCGAATGCCGCACGCTGCTCGCTGACACTGCCGACCAGGCTGCGACGGAAATCCGCATCGTCACGACGCGGGTCATATACGCCACGGCACAGCATCGCCAAGGCCCAGGCTGGGTCGCTTTGCGCATTCAGGGTCACGTGCGACAGCCACGGTGCCGGCAGCAAATCGCTCAGGCTGACGCGGGCCGGTTGCCCGAGAAAGTCGCAATACGCCTGATAAATCTGCGCGGTCCCCCGCTGCTTGCCGTCGAGGCTGTAACCGGCAATGTGCGGCGTTGCCAGCACGCACAGCTCGGCCAGCGCCACGTCGACTTCAGGCTCGTTTTCCCACACATCGAGCACCGCTTGCAGGTCTTCGCGCTCCAGCAGCACATCGCGCAGGGCCGTGTTGTTCACCACCGGTCCGCGACTGGCATTGATCAGCCAGGTGCCGGACTTGAGCTGGTTCAGGCGTGTCTCATCGAACAAATGCCAGGTCGATAGCTGTCCCTGCCTGGTCAGCGGCGTGTGCAGGCTGATGACGTCGCACGCTTCGATGATCTGCTCGAGACTGACGTAGTCACCGCCTTCAGCGGCCTGCCGTGGCGGATCGCACACCAGCACCTTCCAGCCCAGACCCTGCAGGACTTTGACCAATCGCCCGCCCACTTCGCCGGCACCGACTACGCCGTAGGTACGCCGGGTCAGGTCGACGCCTTCGATTTCGGCCAGGGTCAGCAAGCTGCCGAGCACATAGTCGACCACGCCGCGGGCATTGCAGCCCGGTGCGCTGGACCAGGTGATACCGGCCTGCTGAAAGTAATCCAGGTCCAGATGATCGGTGCCGATGGTGCACGTACCGACAAAACGCACCTTGCTGCCTTCGAGCAGCGTGCGATTGACGTTGGTCACCGAACGCACCAACAGCACATCGGCCTGTTCGACCGTGGCACGGTCAATGGAACGACCCGGCACCCGGCGGATTTCACCGAAGCCTTCGAAGAAGGCATCGAGCAGGGGGATATTTTCGTCGGCAACAATCAGCATGGCAGGCTCCTTTGGCGGATCGGCAGTGTAGGCGTAGATGACGCATCGCGCCTAGACGCATCTCTCTGTAGGAGCAAGCTCGCTCCTACAGAGGGTTGATTACAAATCCACAACACGGGTCTTTTCCTGACTGCCGCGTCAACGCGTAGAATGCGCGCCTGTGCATCAACACCTTTTGGACGTTTCGCTATTGAATCCTGTAATCGAGAATACCGCCGCCATTGCGCCTGCGCGGACAACCCCCGTTCGCCTGGAACTCAAAGGCCTGCTCAACCTGGCCCTGCCCATCATGATCGCGCAACTGGCGACCACGGCCATGGGCTTCGTCGATGCGGTGATGGCCGGCCGCGTCAGCCCACGGGACCTGGCCTCGGTGGCCCTGGGCAACTCGATCTGGATTCCCGTCTACCTGTTGATGTCCGGCGTCCTGCTGGCTACCACACCCAAGGTCGCACAACGCTTTGGCGCCGGGCAGTTTGACGAGATCGGCCCGCTGGTTCGCCAGGCGCTGTGGCTCGCGCTGTGTGTCGGGTTGATCGGCAGTGGCCTGCTGCTCGGCGCCGAGCCGATCCTGCACTGGATGAAAGTCGATCCGCAGTTGATCGAGCCGAGCATGGGTTACCTGCACGGGATCGCCTTCGGCTTGCCGGGCATGGCTTTTTATTACGTACTGCGCTGCTACAGCGATGGCATGGGGGGCACCCGTCCGAGCATGGTCATTGGCTTGTGCGGCCTGCTGCTGAACATCCCGCTGAACTATGCGTTGATCTACGGCCACTTCGGCGCACCGGCCCTGGGCGGCGTCGGTTGCGGCTGGGCCAGCGGCATCGTGATGTGGTTCATGGCGTTGAGCATGGCCGGCTGGACGTTCTGGGCGCCCTTCTATTCCCGCACCCGTGTGCTGGTGCGCTTCGACCGTCCGCAATGGGTCGTGATCAAGCGCCTGGTCGGCATTGGCCTGCCGATTGGTATCGCCGTCTTCGCCGAGTCCAGCATCTTCGCGGTCATCGCGCTATTGATCGGTAGTCTCGGCTCTACCGTGGTGGCCGGGCATCAAATCGCCCTGAACATCAGCTCACTGTTGTTCATGATTCCTTACTCGCTGGGCATGGCGGTGACCGTGCGCGTCGGTCAGGCACTGGGGGCCGGCAATCCTTGGCAGGCGCGCTTCGCGGCAAAGGTCGGGCTCGGCGCGGCACTGGTGTTCGCGGCGTTCTCGGCGAGCCTGATCCTGCTGCTGCGCGAGCCCATCGCCTCGATCTACACGCCTGACAGGAACGTGATCCAGATTGCATCGATGCTGATTGTCTATGCTGCGCTGTACCAGTTTTCCGATGCCATCCAGGTGATTTGCGCTGGCGCGTTGCGTGGATACCAGGACACCCGGGTGACGATGATCCTGACCTTGTTCGCCTATTGGGGCATCGGCCTGCCGGTCGGCTACGTGCTGGGACTGACCGACTGGTTCGGTCCGGCCAGCGGCCCAAGCGGGCTCTGGGAAGGGCTGATTGCCGGCTTGAGCTGTGCGGCGCTGATGCTGTCGATCCGCCTGACGCTCAGTGCGCGCCGGCGGATTCGTAACAGTCAGGGTTGATCGCCGTACCCCTTGTAGGAGCGAGCTTGCTCGCGAAAAACGCCAGGACACCGCGGGGCATCAGGTATTACGCGTTATCGTTGACGTCCATCGCGAGCAAGCTCGCTCCTACAAGGGGTACGGCGATCAACCCTGACTGTTACGAATC